>NZ_LZJB01000213.1:0-5799 GCF_001666895.1 Mycobacterium sp. E3298 | reverse complement strand
CGACGCCCTTGGCCGCGAAGTGATCCAGCACCCCGGAATGAGCCTGGGAGTGCATGGCCTCCTGGCTGATGAAGCCCTGCACGTCCAGCCGCAGCTGGTCGTCCTTGATCAGCGGCAACGCGTTCTTGAACGCGTCGACGATGAACTCCTCGCCTGCGGGCAGCAGCAGGTGCAGCACGTTGCAGAAATGGGTGGTGAAGGGCTCGTTGGGCACGTAGTAGAACGGCAGCGTCGCCCAGTCGAACTCGACGTCGCGCGCCTGCAGGACGATCCGCTCGTGGTCGAGCGAGGCGTCATGCGGGCCCGTCGCCTGGTCGTCGACGGTGAACATGGAAGAACCCCCTTGGGAAACTAGGCGCTGCGTTGCGCCTCGGCCTCAGCCTCGGTGATCAGGCGCTCACTGCGCAAGAACCGGACGAGATTCTCGACCGTGTCGGTGAGCGACGGCTCACGCAGGCCGACCGAGGCCAGCGCACGCGCACTCCGGTATTGGGAGTTGCCGTAGCGCTTGTCCCGCATCGCCGCGATCTTGTCGGCCGACCGGGTGAGGAAGTCGACCAGCGGGTAGATCGGGTCCCGCGTCGTGCAGCGGCGGTTCATCTCGGCGGCGAATGCCGGGATGTCGTGGTAGTCGAAGCGATAGCCGTAGCGCTCGGAGAGGACGCGGGTGATGTCCATCAGGTTGTAGTAGTCGTCCGCGGTCATGTTGAACACGGTGCCCTCGTCTGCCGGCAGGTCCATCAGCGCGACGATGTGGTCGGCGATCAGGTCCGCAGGCAGCAGGCTGAGCTGGTTGAGCGCGTTGGCGGCGATGCCGTGTTCGATCATGAACGCCACGGTGCGCACCAGGATGTCGTCGCCGCTGCCGAAGCCCGCGCTGGTCGGCGAGATCAGCGAGGGCCGGAAGATGCGCACGTCGAGCCCCTGCCGCTGGGCGGCGAAGGCCAGCTGCTCGGCCACCCACTTGGTCTGCGAGTAGCCGAAGTCCAGGGCGTTCATCTCCAGGTTGGCGTCGGACTCCCCGACCACCGGCTTGACGCTCCACCCGTAGATGAAGGTGCTCGAGACCAGGTGGAAGGTCTTGCGGTGCGCCGTCATCGCCAGCCGCAGCAGCTCGTGCGTCCCGATCACATTGGCCGGGCGCAGGGCGTCGTAGGTCCGAACGTAGTTGACCAGGGCGCCGTTGTGCAGGATGGCGTCGACGCTCTCGGCCAGGCGCCGGAACCCCTCCTCGCCGATGCCGAGCTGCGGCTCGGCGAGGTCGCCGCAGACCACGCGCACCCGCGCCCGGACCTCGGCTTCGAGGGCCGGCGTCCACAGCCGGGCCCGGCGCAGGGACGCGACGATCCGGTCCAGCCCGTGCGCGGGATCCGTGGCGCGGATCAGCGCGTGGACCGTGAGGGACGTCCGGCCGAGCAGGCTGGCGACCAGGAACGGCCCCAGGAAGCCGGTCGCGCCCGTCAGCAGGATGTCGCCGGGGGCCCCCGACCGCGCCGGCGGCAACGCCGGCAGGGGCAGCTGGGCGTCGGCCCGCATCCGCGCGACCTCGTAGGCCTCGTACTCGGTCGAAATCTGGTCCAGCGCCTGACGCAGCGCATCGAGCGGCTGGCCGGACCCCCCGCCGAATTGCCGCATCAGGCGGAAGAATTCGGCCACCGTGAGCCGCTGGAGCAGGCGCGTGTTGACCTCCTCGGCCAGCTCCCCCGCGCCATGCTCTTCCAGCAGGGCCTGCAGGTCGGCGCGCAGCTCGGCGAGCGCCAGCGAGTCGATGCCGAGGTCCGCGAAGGAGCAGTCCTCTTCGCCGGTGAGGTCGTAGCTCTCGATCAGGTTGCGGAACCGGTCCAGCGGGCCCGGGTCGGTCTGCGCCCATTCGTGGGCCTGGTGCGTGTAGCTCGCCAGGACGGGCAGCTCGCCGTCCAGCCAAAGCTGACGCGTCGAGGACCGCCGGATCTTGCCCGAGGTGGTCTTGGGGATGGTGTGCGGCGGCACGAACACGATGGTGTGCGGGTCGATGTGGCCATGCCGGCGGATGGCCCGCGCCAGCGCCTTGCCGTCCGGCAGCGCTCCCGCGTCACGGACCTCGGCCACCACGGCCAGCACCTCCTGGTCGTCGCGCTCCACCGCGAACGCGGCCACGCAGCCGCCGCGCACCTGCGGGGCAGACCGCTCCACGATGCCCTCGATGTCGGAGGGGTAGCAGTTGACGCCGCGCACGATGATCAGGTCCTTGCTGCGGCCGCAGACGAACAGCTCGCCCTCGTAGAGGAAGCCGAGGTCGCCGGTTCGCAGGTAGGTGCGCTCGGTGTCGCCGGCGATGCGGGCCGCGAACGCCTCCGCGGTGACGTCGGGGCGGTTCCAGTAGCCGCCGCCCTTGGACGGGCCATCCAGCCAGACCTCGCCGACCCGGCCCTCCCCGAGGGCCTCGCCGGTCTCGGGGTCGACGATGCGGACCACGTTGCCGTCGATCGGCTTGCCGCAGCTGACCACCGGGGCCTGGTTGCTGTTCTCCGGCTGGGCCTTTTCGACCCGCGCGAGGTTCCTCTCCAGCGCACGCTTGTTCAGCGCCAGCGTCTGGCGGCCGCGAAGCGAAACGATCAGGGTGTTCTCGGCCATGCCGTACGCGCCGGTAAGGGCGTTGGGTTCCAGGCCGTAGGGGGCGAACCGTTGCCGGAAGCGCGCAAACGTGCTGGCGCGCAACGGTTCCGCGCCGACGACGATGTTCTCCAGGCTGCTCAGGTCGATCCCGGCGAGCTCGGATGTGGGCAGCTTGTCCTCGCGCAGGCACAACTCGAGGGCGAAGTTGGGCACCGGCGTGTGGGTCGCGCGCACGTCACTGATGAGCCGCAGCCACGACGACGGCCGCTTGAGGAAGTCCAGCGGTGACATGGCGTGCGTGGTGCCGCCGACCAGCAGGATGAACAAGTAGGCGGAGATCAGGCCCATGTCATGGTGCTGTGGGAGCCAGCTGACCAGCACCTCGCCACCCGCGAAGGCCGAGGCGTTGGCGATGACGTTGGCGTGGCTGACCACCACGCCCTTCGGGTCGCTGGTGGATCCGGAGGTGTACTGCAGGAAGAGCACCGGCTCCGGGGTGTCGGGGACGTGGGCGCCGCCGAACTCCTGCGTGCCGTCGGTGCTGAACCAGGGCAGCTCCGGGGGCCGCTGGGCCTCCGCCCACGGCGAGCCGCCGTCAAGGTGGTTGAGCAGCATGCGGTAGTCGTACTCGAACTGTTTGGTCGATAGCACCGCCTTGGCCTGGCAGTCGCGGGCGATGAAGCTGAGCTTGGCCAGACCCGACTCGAACGACATCGGCAGCGGCGGGCTGACCGGCACGGCGATCACCCCGATCCGCGCGCAGGCGTAGAACGCCGCGACCATCTCCAGGCCGGGCGGGTAGACGAGCAACGCTCGATCGCCCGGCCGCAGCCCGGCTTCGGTCGACAGGTACGCGGCCAGCTCGCGCGTCCGCTCGGAGAAGCTCCGATAGGTGTAGTGCTCCAGCTCGCGGCCTTCGTCGTCGACGAAGCGGAAGAGGGTCTTGTCGGGTGTTTGGGCTTCGCGCATGTGCAGATGGTCAATGAGCGTCTCCATCGCAGGAGCCACCCCCTTCCGGGTCAACTATGAGCGATAAGAACTTTTCGGATCAATTGATAACGCCCAATGTAACGCCGTTGATGGATGTTGAGCAAAGCGTGCAAGGCATTTCCGGAGACCGCACATTAATCTCACAGGATGGACTTAACTACCGGCACCCGTCGACAATCATGGGATCCGCATCTACGGACTTCAGTATTCACGTTTATGGGTTGAACAGCGCATTTATCGCCCGGGCCTTGTCGCATCCGTGCGGATACTGAGGTACGTATTTCTCAGCATCATGATTTCTCCTGGGATGACTTCGGCCGAATCCGGGGTGCATTTCGTATTCGCACCGCAAAGGCCATAGCAACCCCAATATCGAGCTTCGCATTCCCGGCGGCGAGTGAGATGCGCCACGGGAGCCGTCTCGCCGCTGCTGACCTACTGAGCTACGGAGTCAGCTCGGCTGGGCAACCCGGATGCGGGGGCCGGCCCGGGCCACCAACCGGGTGATCCCGACGAAGCGTTCGCCGTCGATGATCGGCGAGAGCGGCTCCCCCTCGGCCTCGATGGTCATTTCGCGGCCGTTCACGTCGCGAACCCCGGGACCCCGCAGCGTGCCATTGGTGAGTGCCGCGGGCAGCTGGACCACGATCCGCGAGGGCCGTATCTCGCCGGCCTGGAAATGCAGCGCGCCGGGATTCTCGGCCTTCGGGAAGAGCCGGAACGGTCCCCCGATCCGCAGGTCGATCGCTCCCGCGTGCAGCACGCGGTGCGTCCGCGACGGGACCTCCTCGCCGTCGATGACGACCCGGGCACGCGTTGGGGTGAACAGCACCGACGAGTAACTGGACGCCCGCGAACGGCCGACCTTGGACGCTAGGTAATCGCGGAACGAACGGCCGATCACCCGGGCGACCTCTGTACGGCCGTGGTCGGGCTTTCCGTAATACATGTCGTAGAACCGGTTGCCGACGCCGCCGGCGGCGAGTCCGAAACACAGGCGATGAAACGCCGCGCCGTCCGCGGTCTCGCCGTCGAGTTGCAGGGTGTCCAAACGCATTTCGGGCGGGGGCCGGTTCGCCTCGGCGGCTGCCACCAGGGCGCGGACGATGGCGTCGGGCCGCCCGCGCACCCGCGCCTTGCGCGCGACGGCGTTGACGCTGCCGCCGTTGGACGGCACGAACGTCGGCCAGCGTTCCGGATCGGCTTCGCAGCGCTCGATTTCGTTGATCAACCAGTGCAGCGCGCCGTCGCCGCCGTCGCCCACGAGGTGCGTGACCCGCGGGTGGAGCCCGTCCAGGGTCTTGCCCAGCTCCTCGGTCGAGGCGGTTTCGTGGACCTCGCCCCACGGACCGACGATGCGGCGCAGCTCGGCGACGCGGTCACCGCGCGCGCCGCGATTCCTGCGCGCGAGCGGATTGACGATGACCCCTAAATACATCCGCGGCGTCGGAGTTCCACCGGCCATCCCACGCACGATACCTGCGGCGTTCGGGTGGGAGGCATCACGTAGTTAGGGTGGGCTGCATGCCTGGTTGGACCGCAGCAGACCTGCCCTCCTTCGCCGGACGCACCGTCGTGATCACCGGCGCCAACGCCGGACTGGGGGAAGTGACCGCCCGCGAATTGGCCCGGGCCGGCGCCCGCGTCGTGCTGGCCGTTCGCGACACCGAGAAGGGCAAGGCCGCCGCGGATCGGATGCGCGGTGACGTCGACGTCCGCCACCTCGACCTGCAGGACCTGGGCTCGGTGCGGCGCTTCGCCGACGAGATGACGGCGGTGGACGTGCTGGTCAACAACGCCGGCATCATGGCCACCAAACACGCGGTGACCGCCGACGGCTTCGAGGGCCAGATCGGCACCAACCACCTCGGCCATTTCGCGCTGACCAACCTGTTGCTGCCCAAGCTGACCGACCGGGTGGTGACGGTGTCCTCGCTGATGCACCACTTCGGCTACGTCAGCCTCAAGGACCTGAACTGGCGCTCCCGCCCGTATTCGGCGTGGCTGGCCTACAGCCAGTCGAAGCTGGCCAACCTGCTGTTCACCAAGGAGCTGCAGCGGCGCCTGGACGCCGTCGGTTCTCCACTGCGCGCGCTGGCCGCCCACCCCGGCTGGTCGCACACCAACCTGCAGGGCAACTCCGGACGCAAGCTGGGCGACGCGGCGGTGTTGGCCGTCGACCGCATCGTGTCCACCGACGCCGATTTCGGGGCC
>NZ_LZJB01000212.1:0-15182 GCF_001666895.1 Mycobacterium sp. E3298 | reverse complement strand
ACGCCCGCGACCTGCTGGCCGATGCGCAGGCGCCCGGCTACCCGACGAGCCTCACCGAGCACCCCAAGGCCGCCCTGTCGATCTCGATGGGTTTCGCCCCCGACGACGAGCTCGGCTCCCACGACCTGCGGCTGTGGCGCGAACTCGAGTTTCCCGGTACCAACGGGCAAGTCTCGGCCCTGGGCTTGGCGACGTTCTACAACGTGCTGGCGCAGGAGAAGGTGCTCAGCCGTGAGCACATGGACCTGGTGCGGGAATGTCAGGGCGGGCTGGACACCGATCTGGTGCTGGGGCCGCGGGTGGCCGACCACGGGTGGGGGCTGGGATACATGCTCAATCAACGGTGCGTCAACGGGCCCAACCCCCGGATCTTCGGCCACGGCGGGCTGGGCGGCTCCTTCGGTTTCGTCGATCTGGAACACCGGATCGGCTACGCGTACGTGATGAACCGCTTCGACGCCACCAAGGCCAACGCCGACCCGCGCAGCCTCGCCTTAAGCAACGAGGTCTACGCGGCGCTCGGGGTCGTCTAACGCTTGTGAAAACGCGCCCCGCCGGTTCGGCAGGGCGCGTTCGTCGTTGCGCGGATCAGGGGTGCCAGCCGGGCGGCCCGGGCGGCCCGGGTGGGCCCCATGGCCCAGGAGGCGGTGGCGGACCCGGATGTCCCCACCCCGGAGGTCCCGGTGGCCCCCCGCGCCAGTCGTGGCAGCTGTTCCAGTCCCAGTTGTTGCCCCAGCCCGGATCCCAAAACTCACCCGGGCACCACTGCGGGAAGGGTCCGGGATGCGCTGCCGCTTCAGTAGCGACGCCCAAGCCCGCCAGCCCCAACCCGCCAATCGCGATAGCCGTTGCGGCCAAACGAGGAATTGTTTTCATAACCTAACCAATACCCCGGTGGCCGCCACCCCTAAACAGTGAACGCGAACGTTTCTTGGTGCGAAATTCCCGCCGTTGCGGCCGCGTCACTTCTGGCAGGTCGGGCACCAGAACACGTTGCGGCCTTCCAAGACGGCCGTGCGGATCGAATCCCCGCAGACGCGGCAGGCCTCGCCGGCGCGGCGGTACACGTATGTCCTGGGCCGCCCGGCCCGATACGACGGCGGCCCGTGGTCGTGCTCGGGCCGCACGACCACGATCTTCCCGCGGCGTAAGCCGACCTTCATCAGCGCGACCAGATCGGTCCATGCCGCGTCGAACTCCCCTTCGCCGACGTCTCGGCCGGGGCGGAACGGATCGATGTGGTGGCGGTAGAGCAGCTCGTTTCGGTAGACGTTGCCCACGCCCGCGACGATGGTCTGATCCATCAACAACGCGCCGATAGGCCTGCGGGACTTCGTAATTCGATTCCAAGCCCAGGACGGGTCGGCGTCGTTGCGCAACGGATCGGGGCCGAGCTTGGCGAGGACGTCGGACACCTGGCCCTCGTCGATCACCTCGCAGACGGTCGGTCCGCGCAAGTCGGTGCCGTAGTCCGCGCCGACCATGCGCATCCGCACCTGCCCGACCGGTTCCGGGAGGACCCTCCCCTCGCGTGGCCATTCGGTGAAGGCGCCGTAAAGGCCGAGATGGACGTGCACGATCGGCCCGCCGTCGTAGTGGTGGAAGAGGTGTTTGCCCCAGACACTGGTGCGGCGCAGCACGCGGCCGTCCACCACGGCCGAGTCGACGAAACGGCCCTGCGGGCTCGACACCGCCACGGGAGCGCCACCGAATCGGCGCTGGTGCAGCCGGGCCAGCCGGTGCAGGGTATGCCCTTCGGGCATGTCTTACGCCGGCGCGCCGGGCACGGGCGGCGCCTGGTGGGTGCGCTCGTATTCGGCGAGAATGTCGATACGCCGTTGGTGGCGTTCGGCTTTCGACCATTGCGCGCTCAGGAAGGCGTCCACGATGGCCAACGCCTCCTCGACGGTGTGCATGCGCCCGCCGATGCCGATCAACTGGGCGTTGTTGTGTTCGCGGGCCAGCGTCGCCGTCTCGACGCTCCACGCCAGCGCGCAGCGAGCCCCGGGCACCTTGTTGGCCGCGATCTGTTCGCCGTTGCCCGACCCGCCCAGCACGATGCCCAGGCTGTCCGGGTCGGCCACCGTGCGGGTCGCCGCGGCGATGCAGAACGCCGGGTAGTCGTCCTCGGCGTCATAGGTGAAGGCGCCGCAATCGATCGGCTCGTGCCCGGCCCCTTGGAGGTGGGCGATGATGTGCTGCTTGAGCTCGAATCCGGCGTGGTCAGAGCCGAGGTAGACGCGCATGCCCGCCATCCTTACACAGCCGGGCGCGGCGGGTCGCCGCCATCCAGTCAGCGGCGATCGCAAGCGCGACGAAGCCGGGCGCGGCGGGTCGCCGCCCGACGACCTAGTCGAATTCGGGCTTCTCGGTGCGGGTCCGCTTGAGTTCGAAGAAGTGCGGGTAGGACGCGAAGGTCACCGACGCGTCCCACAGCTTGCCGGCCTCCTCGCCGCGCGGGATCTTCGAGAGCACCGGGCCGAAGAACGCGACACCGTTGACGTGAATGGTCGGCGTGCCGACGTCGTCACCGACCGCGTCCATGCCGGCGTGGTGGCTCTTGCGCAGGGCGTCGTCGTAGGCGTCGCTGGTGGCGGCCTCGGCGAGTTCCGCCGGCAGGCCGGCGTCGGCCAGCGACAGCTTGATGACCTCTTCGAGGTTCTTGTTGTCCTCGTTGTGAATCCGGGTGCCCATCGCCGTGTACAGCGGGTCCAGGACTCCGGCCCCGTGGGCCTGCTCGGCGGCGATCGCCACCCGCACCGGACCCCAGGCGTGCTTCATCATCTCGCGGTACTTGTCAGGCAGCCCTTCGCGGTTCTCGTTGAGAATCGCGAGGCTCATGACGTGGAAGTGCACGTCGATGTCGCGAACCTTCTCCACCTCGAGGATCCAGCGCGACGTGATCCAGCACCACGGGCACAGCGGATCGAACCAGAAATCGGCTTGGTCTTTCCCGGCAGCGTTGTCAGGCATAGCGCAATCCTCTCGTCGGTCAACACACCGTCCAGCACAACCGTAGGCGCCCCGCCCCTGTTCCCGCAGTGCCCGAGATGAGGCCGGGGGACGTAAGTTGGACGCGTGGCCCTTCCTAATCTGACTCGGGACCAGGCCGTCGAGCGCGCCGCCCTGATCACCGTCGACAGCTACCGGATCGACCTTGACGTGACCGACGGCAACGGCGCACCCGGCGACCGCACGTTCCGATCCATTACCACGGTGGTGTTCGACGCGCTGCCCGGCGCCGACACCTATATCGACCTCGCGGCCGAGACGGTGCGCGCCGCCACTCTCAACGGCCACGAGCTCGACGTGTCGGGATACGACGAATCGACGGGCATCCCGTTGCTCGGCCTGCAGAAGCGCAATGTCCTGGAGGTCGACGCGGACTGCCGCTACTCCAATACCGGCGAGGGCCTGCACCGCTTCGTCGACCCGGTCGACGACGAAATGTACCTGTACTCGCAGTTCGAGACCGCCGATGCCAAGCGGATGTTCGCGTGCTTCGACCAGCCCGACCTGAAGGCCACGTTCGAACTGCGGGTGACCGCGCCCTCACACTGGAAGGTGATCTCCAACGGCGCGACGGTGTCTGTGGAGGACGGCACGCACACCTTCGCCACCACCCCGCGGATGAGCACCTACCTGGTGGCCTTGATCGCCGGCCCGTACGCCGAATGGAACGACACCTACACCGACGAACACGGGGAGATCCCGCTGGGCATCTTCTGCCGGGAGTCCCTGGCGCGCCACATGGACGCCGAGCGGCTCTTTACCCAGACCAAACAGGGATTTAGCTTCTACCACAAGAACTTTGGGCTACCGTACGCGTTCGGCAAATACGACCAGCTCTTCGTTCCCGAATTCAACGCCGGCGCAATGGAAAACGCGGGCGCGGTGACCTTCCTGGAGGACTACGTCTTTCGCAGCAAGGTCACCCGGGCCTCCTACGAGCGGCGCGCCGAGACGGTGCTGCACGAGATGGCGCACATGTGGTTCGGGGACCTGGTCACCATGACCTGGTGGGACGACCTGTGGCTCAACGAGTCGTTCGCGACGTTCGCGTCGGTGCTCTGCCAGGCGGAGGCCACCGAATTCACCGAGGCCTGGACGACTTTCGCGACCGTCGAGAAGTCGTGGGCGTATCGCCAGGACCAGTTGCCGTCGACGCATCCGATCGCCGCCGACATCCCCGACCTGGCCGCGGTCGAGGTGAACTTCGACGGCATCACCTATGCCAAGGGCGCCTCCGTGCTCAAGCAGCTCGTCGCCTACGTCGGGCTGGAGCATTTCCTGGCGGGGTTGCGCGACTATTTCCGTAGCCACGCGTTCGGCAACGCGACCTTCGACGACCTGGTCGCCGCGCTCGAGAAGGCGTCGGGCCGCGACCTGTCCGACTGGGGCCAGCAGTGGTTGAAGACGACCGGCCTGAACACGCTGCGGCCGGATTTCGACGTCGACGCCGACGGCAGGTTCTCCCGGTTCGCGGTGACCCAGAGTGGCGCCGCCCCGGGGGCCGGCGAGACGCGGGTGCACCGGCTGGCGATCGGGATCTACGACGACGACGGGGCCGGCAAGCTGGTGCGCGTGCGGCGGGAAGAGCTCGACGTCGAAGATGCCGTCACGGAAGTGCCTGCGCTGGTTGGCGTTTCACGCGGTCAGCTGGTCCTGGTCAACGATGACGATCTGACGTATTGCTCGCTGCGGCTGGACGGCGAGTCGCTGCAGACCGCGCTGGCGCGGATCGCCGACATCGCCGAGCCGCTGCCGCGTTCGCTGGTGTGGTCGGCGGCGTGGGAGATGACGCGAGAGGCCGAACTGCGCGCCCGCGACTTCGTGGCCCTGGTTTCGGGTGGCGTGCACGCCGAAACCGAGGTGGGGGTGGCGCAGCGGCTGCTGCTGCAGGCCCAGACGGCGCTGGCCTCCTACGCCGAGCCGGCCTGGGCACACGAACACGGGTGGCCGCAGTTCGCCGACCGGCTGCTGGAGCTGGCCCGCGCCGCCGAGCCCGGCTCGGATCATCAGCTCGCGTTCGTCAACACCCTGTGCTCGTCGGTGCTGTCGACCCGGCACGTCGTGACGCTGGCAGACCTGCTCGACCACGACCCGGCGGATCTCGGATTGGCCGGCCTCGAGATCGACACCGACCTGCGGTGGCGCATCGTCACCGCGCTCGCCAGCGCCGGCGAGATCGACGCCGACGGGCCCGCGACGCCCTTCATCGACGCGGAGGTGCAGCGCGACCCCACCGCTGCCGGCAAGCGCCACGGCGCCCAGGCGGCGACGGCGCGACCGCAACCTGAGGTCAAGGAGCAGGCCTGGACGACGGTGATCGAGGACGACACCCTGGCCAACATCACGGCCCGCGCCATCATCGCGGGCTTCGCCCCATCGGGTCAGCAGGATCTGCTCGCACCGTTCACGGATCGCTACTTCGCGGCGATCCCGGGCGTGTGGGCGCGGCGGTCCAGCGAAGTCGCGCAAACGGTGGTGATCGGCCTGTACCCGCACTGGAACATCAGCGAGGCCGGCATCGCGGCCGCCGACAAGTTCCTGTCCGACCCGGAGGTGCCGCCCGCGTTGCGGCGGCTGGTCCTCGAAGGCCAGGCCGGTGTGAAGCGGGCCCTGCGGGCGCGCACGTTCGACGCGGCCGACTAGACCGGATGGTGGCGACCCGCCACGCCCGGCTACGCCGCGCTCGCGATCGCCACTAGACCAAACGGTGGCGACCCGCCACGCCCGGCTACGCCGCGCTCGCGATCGCCACTAGACCAAACGGTGGCGACCCGCCACGCCCGGCTACGCCGCGCTCGCGATCGCCACTAGGCCGGAGAGATCCCCGCGCTCATGACGCGGATCGCGCTGACCAGGCCGTCGACCAGGTCACCGCGCTGGAACGCCGAGGTCGCGGCGGCGACCCCCAGCGGCGCCGACGACTCGGCGCCGCGGCCGCGGACCTGCGAGCCGTAGACGACCTCGATGACCTTCTGGTCGGGCGAGACCGCCAGCAGCACGGCGTCGTCCGGCGTGGGCACCTTGGCCAGGATCTCGCGCGCGCGGGCGGCGGTGTCGTTGCCCAGGTCGCCGAGGTAGATGGCGAACCGAGCCTTCGACGCCCGCGAGCCGAACTTAAGGGCGTCATCGATGGCGACGAGGTCCTTGGTCGGGAAGGGGAAATGAACCGACAGCTCGCCCGGCTCGGTCACCCCGGAAAGGCGCCCGCTGGTGGTGATCACCCAGCCGTTGGGCAGCTCGTCGGGCTCGATCGTCGCTAACTCACCACGTGCCACTGGCGCCACCTCCGACTGCGAATTCATGTCCGCCGTGCCCGCCGTGAGCGTGGCCGACGTCTTCGTCCGTGGCCGCCCACAAAATCGGCGGGTGGGTCCACTTCTCCCCCAGCTTGTAGGTCGCCGGGTGCGGTCCCTTGCGAGACCAGATCAGCAGCGCCAGGACGACCACCAGCAGCAACGGTATCCCGATGAAGTACAGGTGAATCTGCAAAAGGCTCACGACGAAAACCGTATCTCACGCGGTGATTCGTCGGCACACTCGGACACGAGATTAGTCAGGCCGCGCCTTCGCCGAGGTAACGCGCCCAGGCCGGATCGAGCTCCTTGACCGTCGAGAGCAGCCGCCAGTGCTGCCCCGTCGGCGGCAGCGGCGTACGGCGCAGCACCCAGCCGAGTTCGGTCAGTAGCTTGTCGCCCTTGCGGTGGTTGCACGTCGAGCAGCACGCGACGCAGTTCTCCCAGGAGTGGTCGCCGCCGCGGCTGCGGGGCACCACGTGATCGACCGTGTCGGCCTTGGCCCCGCAGTAGGCGCAGGAGAACCGGTCGCGGTGCATCAGCGCGGCGCGGGTCATCGGGACCCGGGCGCGGTAGGGGACGCGCACATAGGACCGCAGCTGGATCACCGAGGGCACCAGGATCGAGCTGGTGGCCGAGTGGATCACCGGCCCCGCCGGGTCGTGGTGGACCACGTCGGCCTTGCCGCAGATCACCATCACGATGGCCCGGCGCATCGGCAGGGCGGTCAGCGGCTCGTAGGTGGAATTCAGCAGCAGCACGCGCCGGCGGCTCCACACGGATGCGGTGTCTTGGCGGGTGGGGGGATGGCTATCGACGCTATGCAGGCACGACGCGGATGGGGGCCCGGTTAACCCTGCCGCGGCACCGGAACTGCGGTGGCTGCGGCGTCTTTTGCCCTGCGCCATAGATCCTCCGCCGATAGTCCACCATGATTCGCCGCCAATCGCACCCCTATTGCAGGTGAACGGCATGTCGCGCGGGTGAACACCGGGCACACCGTCGGCCCGGCGCGGCCCGGCGCCACCGCAATGGACCACAATGGAGACGATGGATTCCGAGCCCCAGTCCTTCTATGACGCCGTCGGCGGTGCCCCCACGTTCAACGCGATCGTGTCCCGGTTCTACGCCCAGGTCGCCGAGGACGAGATCCTGCGCCAGATCTACCCCGAAGACGACCTGGCGGGCGCCGAGGAGCGGCTGCGGATGTTCCTCGAGCAGTACTGGGGCGGTCCCCGCACCTACTCCGACCAGCGGGGCCATCCCCGGTTGCGCATGCGCCACGTCCCGTTCCGGATCACTCCCATCGAGCGCGACGCCTGGCTGCGCTGCATGCACATCGCCGTCGGCTCGATCGACTCGGAGACCCTCGACGACGAGCACCGGCGCCAGTTGCTCGATTACCTTGAAATGGCTGCCCACTCGCTGGTCAACGCGGCGTTGTGATGTCGGCCCACGACAATGAGCGGGGTGGAATGAGCGCCAAGCCGTGGTGGTCAGACGCGGTGTTCTATCAGGTGTATCCGCGGTCGTTCGCCGACAGTGACGGCGACGGCGTCGGCGACCTGGACGGTCTGACGGCTCGGCTGGAACACCTGGAACGGCTCGGCGTCGACGCGATCTGGCTCAACCCTGTCACCGTGTCGCCGATGGCCGACCATGGCTACGACGTCGCGGATCCGCGCGACATCGACCCGTTGTTCGGCGGGATGGCGGCGTTCGAGCGGCTGGTGGCGGCGGCACACGAGCGGGGCATCAAGATCACCATGGACGTGGTGCCCAACCACAGCAGTTCGGCGCATCCGTGGTTTCAGGCTGCGCTGGCTGCCGGTCCGGGCACCGACGCCCGTGACCGCTACTTTTTTCGCGACGGGCGCGGCTCCGACGGCGAACTGCCGCCGAACAACTGGACGTCGGTGTTCGGCGGGCCGGCCTGGACGCGGGTGATCGAACCGGACGGCAATCCGGGCCAGTGGTACCTGCACCTGTTCGACGCCGAGCAGCCGGACCTGAACTGGGAACACCCGGACATCTTCGACGACTTCGAGAAGACGCTGCGGTTCTGGCTGGAACGCGGCGTCGACGGATTCCGCATCGACGTCGCGCACGGAATGGCCAAGCCGGCCGACCTGCCCGACGCGCGGGGCGACATCAAGGTCCTGCACCACAGCGATGACGACCCGCGCTTCAACCACCCGAGCGTGCACGAAATCCACCGCGGGATCCGATCGATCGTCGATGACTACCCGGGGGCGGTGACCATCGGCGAGGTCTGGGTCATGGACAACGTCCGGTGGGCCGAATACCTGCGACCGGACGAGCTTCATCTCGGCTTCAACTTCCGGCTGACCAAGATCGACTTCGACGCGACCCAAATCCATGACGCCATCCAGAACTCGTTGGCGGCCACCGCGATCGAGAACGCCACACCGACGTGGACGCTGTCCAACCACGACGTCGGCCGCGAGGTCACCCGGTACGGCGACGGTGAGCTCGGGTTGCGCCGGGCGCGCGCCATGGCGATGGTGATGCTGGCGCTGCCGGGCGCGGTGTTCGTCTACAACGGCGAGGAGCTGGGGCTCCCCGACGTGACGCTGCCCGACGAAGTGCTCCAAGACCCGACGTGGGAACGCTCCGGGCACACCGAGCGCGGCCGCGACAAGTGCCGGGTCCCGATCCCGTGGTCGGGCGACGCGCCGCCATTCGGCTTCTCCTCGTCGCCAGCCACCTGGTTGCCGATGCCCAGGGAGTGGGCGGCGCTGACCGTCGAAAAGCAGACCGCCGACCCGAAATCGACCTTCTCGTTCTTCCAGCACATCATCAAATCGCGCAAGGAGCGCACCGAATTCGACGGCGACGGGCTCGAGTGGCTGGACGCACCGCGTGATGCGCTGATCTTCCGCCGCGGCGGCGGTGCGGTGTGCGCGGTGAACGCCGGCCGCCGACCCATCCCACTGCCACCGGGAGAACTCATCGTGACCAGCGCACCGCTGGTCGACGGCAAACTCCCGCCCGACACCGCGGCCTGGCTGGCCTGAGCGACCAAAGGCGCGGCGGAGCAGTAGCTTTCGCATAACGTTCCGGGGTGTCGCTTGCAAGGGGCATACCCGGTGGGGGTACTGTCGTGCCATGGCCGAGATCGAGCCCACCGGTGAAAGGCGCGTCGGTGGATAACACGTTGCGGTGGGTGGTGACGGCGCTCTTCGCCGTCAGCTTTGTTGCGTATGCGTATTTCCTTGTCGCCCAACGCCGATGCTGGACGGGCGTCGTCAGCCAGCTGCTACACCTCGCGATGTCGGCCGCGATGATCCTGATGACCTGGGGCGTGGGAATGACCCTTCCGACCTTCGCGGCGGCGATGTGCTTTCTGCTCGGCGGTGCCTGGTTCGTCGGCGTCGCCGGTCACGCGCCGTGGGCCGTCGATGGCCGGCTGACGAACTACTACTACGCCGTGATGATGGTGGCGATGGCCTGGATGTACGGGGCGATGAACGGCAGCCTGCCGGGAGGGCCCGCGCACTCGGGCGGCGCGGCGATGGACATGTCCGCACAGTCGGGCGCGCCCGCGATGCGGCACGAAACCCCCGATTGGGTCGGCGCGGTGAACTGGACCGCGGCACTGGGGTTCGCCGGCGTGGCGATTTACTGGGCGTATCGCTGGATGGCCCGGCGCTGGACGGACCTGATGCCGCGCGCCGTTCGACTAACCCACGCGCAAATCGTGACTCAGACCGTCACCGCCGCAGGCACGGCGCTGATGTTCGCCGACATCGTGTGAGCGGGCCGGTCGACCGGTTCGGCCAAGTTCCGGCGCAGCGCTTGGCTCGTCGCTGCTCTATACCTAGTACATGGCGACCTACTCGTGGACAGTGATCGGAGCCGGACCCGCGGGAATCGCGGCGGTGGGGCGGCTGCTCGATCAGAGCGTGCCGCCTGACAAGATCGCCTGGCTCGATCCTGCCTTCGCCGCGGGTGACCTGGGCGGCAAGTGGCGGTCGGTGTCCAGCAACACCATTGCCGGAACCTTCCTGAGTTTCTTGAACGGCTCTGCGGCCTTTCGGTTTTCGGAGGCCCCGCCTTCCCCGCTGGCCGAAGTCGACCCGGAGGAGACTTGCGCCCTGGCCCTGGTCGCCGACCCGTTGGTGTGGGTCACCGGGCACCTGCGCGAACGGGTGCACGTGTTCGAGACGGTGGCCACCAGCCTGTCGCTGCAACGGCGGCAGTGGCGGATCCAGACGCAGGATTCGGAAGTAAGGTCGGACAACGTGATCCTCGCGATCGGCGCGGAACCGAAGAGTCTCGACTACCCCATCGACGCGATTCCGGTCGAGGTCGCCCTCGACGCCGACAGGCTCGCCGAGGTGCCACTCGAAGGCGCGACGGTTGGCGTCTTCGGCTCGTCGCACTCGTCGATGATCGCGCTGCCGCACCTGCTGCGGCTTCCGGTCGGCAGGGTGATCAATTTTTACCGCAGTCCGCTCAAATACGCTGTCTATCTTGATGATTGGATACTGTTCGATGACACCGGCCTCAAGGGCCGAGCCGCCGTCTGGGCCCGGGAGAACATCGACGGGGAGTACCCGGAACGGTTGGAAAGGTGCTGGGTTGCCGGCCCGGACTTCGACGAGAAGCTCGCCGAGTGCGACCGCGTCGTCTACACCGTCGGCTTCGAGCAGCGAAAGCTGCCCGAGACGCCCCAGTGGGGACCGCTGCAGTACAACCGGATGAACGGAATCCTCGCCCCCGGCCTGTTCGGGCTGGGCATCGCGTTCCCCGAGTACGCCGAAGACCCGTACGGCTATGGGCAATACCGCGTCGGCCTCAAGAAGTTCATGGATTACCTCGACGCGGCTCTGCCGTTGTGGATGGTCTACGGCACCTGATCCGCCGCCCGACGACCGCATTTAACTCAACATGATTTCCGACCGACACCGGTCGTCTCAGGCGTCAGCTCAATAAGAGAGCCGGGTCGCCGCGGCGCCGGTACACCGAGCCAAACCGGGCGTCGAGGCGCAACCAGGTCGGCAGGATCCGAACGCGGATCATCTCGTCGGCGCCGACGGCGTCGGCCGACTGCGGCAGGAAACCCATTGCGGTCAAGGCGAACACACACCGCATCGGCAGTCCCACACTGCCGCCCGGCGAGCTCACCTGGACGACTTCCTGGTCGAGCAGCGACACCGGCGGACCGTGCGAACTGCCATGCTCCTTGGCGAGTTGCGCCCCGCGCTGCGCGAGGTCGAGCATCACCCGGGCGGGTATGTCGTCGAGGTGCGTGAAGCCGGAGTCCGGCGGCAGCGCCCCGCGCCACGCGGAATCCATCGCGAAGCCGGGGTCGACGTAGCCCGAGTCGTCCATCGCAGACAGGCCGCGCGCCAGCGCGTCCGCACCCACGGACAGATCCTCGGGCCGCACTTCGCCGCCCACCACCCGGCTGGCCAGGACGTCGAAACCCGTTGCCACCCAGGCAGTCAGCAGGCCCGCCGATCGAGCGCGCAGGCGAATGACCGCGGCGTCGTCGAGGCGCAGCGCGTAGTCGACGAACGCGGCCAGATCCCTGCGCTGGGCGGCCCGGTCGGCTGGCCCCAACCAAAGCCCGCGGTCAACTACTACCGAATCCACCGTTGCAGATACTCCCGATGGTGTGGGGAGAGCCGCACCAGCCGCTCCTCCTCGATGTGAACGGCGGCCAGCTGCGACTCGGCGATGACGGCGGGTTTGGACTCAGGATCGGCGCTGACCGAGCGCACCTCGTAGCCCAGCGTGAAGTCCACCGCCCGCAACCGCTTGGTCCACATCGTCACCTGCAGCGGCGAATCGACCAGCCGCAGTTGACCTTTGTAGGTCACCTTGACCTCAGCGATCAGCAACCCGATGGTCAAGATATCGACCTCGAACGCTTCGCGCAGAAACTGGACCCGGGCCTCCTCCAGAATCGTGACCATGGTGGCGTGGTTGACGTGCTGGTACATGTCGATGTCCGACCAGCGCACCGGTACGGGGGCTACGAAGCCGACGGTCAACTGGAGGATCCTCTCCCGCTGGTGCGGGTCATGCGCCGGATCTGGCGCGCGGCCACCGAGAGTGTCGCAAGATCCTTCTCCCCGCTTTCTTGGATTTCGATGAGGGTGCGGCGGGCCCGCTCCACCCTTGACGCCGACAGATGTTCCCACTCGGCGATCTTCTCCTCGCCGCTCTCGTCGGGCTCGCCCACGGCGAGCACGTCGAAGCACAACGACCGTAGTGACGCGTAGATGTCATCGCGAATCGCCAAGCGCGCCAACGAATGCCACCGGTCGTTGCGGGGTAGCTCGGAGACCGCCGTCAGCAGGCCGTCGGTGCCCAGCCGGTCCATCAGGGCGAAGTAGGTGTCCGCGACCTCGGCGGCGTCGATGTCGTTGATGTCGGCGATGTCGATGATGTCGAGCAGGCTGAAGCGGTACAGGCCCGCGGCGATCATGTACGCCAGATCCTCGGGCGCACCCTGCGACGAGAACTCGGCGGCCTCCTTCTCGACGATCGCCTTGTCGTCGCCGCGCAGCCACTCCGACATCCGGGGCGTGAGGTCTTTGACCTTCGCGGCGAACCGGTTGATCTCGGCGCCGACGGCCAGCGGCTGCGGACGGTAGTTGAGCAGCCAGCGGCCGGCGCGGTCGATCAGCCGTCGGGTGTCCAGCGTGAGCCGGTCCGACATGGCGACCGGCAGGTTCGCGGCGCGGATCCGCCGCCAGATCTCGCCCACGCCGAAGATGGCGTCGGTGGCTACGTAGGTGCGCACCGCGTCGACCGGCCCCACGCCGACGTCCTCGACGATCCGAAACGCGTAGCTGATGCCTGCGGTGTCGACCAGGTCGTTGATCAGCATGGTGGTGACGATCTCGCGGCGCAGCTGGTGGGTGCGGATCTCCGGGGTGAACCGTTCCCGCAACGGCGTCGGGAAGTATTGGGGCAACCGGGACGCGAACACGTCCTGCTCGGTCAGCTCGGTGTTCAGCATCTCCTCTTTGAGCCCGAGTTTGACGTGCGCCATCAGCGTGCACAGCTCGGGCGAGGTGAGCCCGATGCCGGCCTCGCACCGGCGGTCGATCTCCTTCTCCGATGGCAGCGCTTCGAGTTCCCGGTTGAGCCCTCGCTCGTCGACCAGGTACTGAATCTGCCTGCCGTGCACCGGCAGCAGGCTTGCCGCGTTGGCGCGGCTGGTGCCGATCAGGTCGTTTTGATCCTCGTTGTCGGTGAGCACCAGCTGCGCGACCTCGTCGGTCATCGACTCCAGCAGCTCTTTGCGCTCGGCGGGATCGACGCGGCCTGCCGTCACCAGCGAGTCGATCAGGATTTTGATGTTGACCTCGTGGTCCGAGCAGTCCACCCCGGCGGAGTTGTCCATGGCGTCGGTGTTGATCCGCCCGCCCGACAGATCGAATTCGACGCGGCCAAGGGCGGTCACCCCCAGGTTCCCGCCTTCCCCGATCACCTTGGCGCGCACCTGGCTCGCGTTGACCCGCACGGGATCGTTGGCGCGGTCGCCGACGTCGGCGTCGGACTCCGACTCGGCCTTGATGTAGGTGCCGATGCCCCCGTTGAACAGCAGGTCGACCGGCGCCTGCAGGATCGCCTTGATCAGGTTCGGCGGCGTCATTTCGGTGACCTCGCCGTCGATGCCCAGCGCGTCGCGCACCTGCGAGCTGACCGGGATGGATTTGTGCTCGCGGCTGTACACCCCGCCGCCCTCACTGATCAGCGACTTGTCGTAGTCGTCCCAGCTGGATCGCGGCAGGTCGAACATCCGCCGGCGCTCCTCCCACGAGGCCGCGGGGTCGGGGTCGGGGTCGAGAAAGACGTGCCGGTGATCGAAGGCCGCGATCAGCCTGATGTGTCTGGACAGCAGCATGCCGTTGCCGAACACGTCGCCGCTCATGTCGCCCACGCCCACCACCGTGAAGTCCTCGGACTGGGTGTCGACGCCCATCTCCCGGAAGTGTCGCTTGACGGCCTCCCACGCGCCTTTGGCCGTGATGCCCATGGCCTTGTGGTCATAGCCCACCGATCCGCCGGATGCGAACGCATCACCCAACCAGAATCCGTAGGACTTCGCGACGTCGTTGGCGATGTCGGAGAAGGTGGCGGTGCCCTTGTCCGCGGCCACCACCAGGTAAGCGTCGTCGCCGTCGCGCCGGATCACCCCGGGCGGCGGGCTGACCTTCTTCGTTTTGTGGTCGACGTTGTCGGTGACGTCGAGGAGCCCGGAGATGAACAGCTGATAGCAGGCGACACCCTCGGCACGGATGGCCTCGCGGTCCTCCGCCTGGTCGCCGGTCGCCAGCGGCGGCCTTTTGACGACGAAGCCGCCCTTGGCCCCGACCGGCACGATGACGGCGTTCTTCACCGCCTGCGCCTTGACCAGGCCGAGGATCTCGGTGCGGAAATCGTCGCGGCGGTCCGACCAGCGCAGCCCGCCGCGCGCCACCGGCCCGAACCGCAGGTGCACGCCCTCGACGCGGGGCGAGTAGACGAAGATCTCGTACTTGGGCCGCGGCAGCGGCAGTTCGTCGATCAGCTGGGCATCGAGCTTGAGGGCCAGCACATTTCGGGCGCGGGCCGAACCCTCCCGGGTCACGAAGTAATTGGTGCGCAACGTCGCCTGCACCAGCGACGCGAACGCCCGCAGGATGCGATCGGTGTCCAGGCTCATCAGCGCGTCGATGTCGGCGGCGACCGCGGCAGCCGCCGCTTGGGCGTCGCGATTCCTCGACGAGCCCGACGGGCGGGGATCGAAGAGCGCCTCGAACAGGGCGACCAGTGAACGCGCCGTGGAGGGGTGCTCGTTGAGCACCGACTCGATGTAGGACTGACTGTAGGGAAAGCCCGCCTGCCGTAGGT
>NZ_LZJB01000211.1:0-11606 GCF_001666895.1 Mycobacterium sp. E3298 | reverse complement strand
CACGGCCGGGGCCTGGCGTACGGGTATGTGGGCCGGTCCGGGCTGTCCGCCACCCGGTTTGTGGCGTGCCCGTTCGGGGCGCCGGGGGCGCGGATGTATCGGACCGGTGACCTGGTGTGGTGGGGCCTCGATGGGCAGCTGCAATACGTGGGGCGCGTCGACGAGCAGGTCAAGATTCGCGGGTATCGCATCGAGCTCGGTGAAATCACCGCCGCGCTAGGCGATTTGGCGGGAGTAGAGCAAGCGGTGGTGATCGCCCGGGAGGACCGCCCCGGCGACAAACGCCTCGTGGGCTACATCACCGGCACCGCCGATCCCGCCGAATTGCGGGGCGCGCTGGGCGAGCGGCTGCCGGCCTACATGGTCCCGGCCGCCGTCGTCGCCTTGACCAGCTTCCCCCGTAACCTCAACGGCAAGCTCGACACCCGCGCCCTGCCACCGCCCGACTACCTCCTCCACGGGTACCGTGCCCCGGCCACCCTCGCCGAAGAGGTCCTCGCCGCGATCTACGCCCAGATCCTCGACGTCGACCGGGTCGGGGTCGACGATTCCTTCTTCGATCTGGGTGGTGACTCGCTGTCGGCGATGCGCCTGGTCGCCGCGGTGAACGCCAGCCTGGATGCGGCCCTGTCCGTGCGGGCGCTGTTCGAAGCACCGACGATCGGCCAGCTGGTATCCCGCCTCGACCAGGGCGACGGCCGGCTCGCGCGGGTGACGGCCGGGTCCCGCCCGGCGGTGGTTCCGCTGTCCTTTGCCCAGTCTCGGTTGTGGTTCCTCGACCACCCCGACCGGCACCGGGCGCAGCCACCCATCGAGGACGATGAACGCGGCGCCTGCGACCGGCGAACCAATCGCCGGTGCTCCCGACCCGGCCACCAACGGCGCGCTCATCGACACCCACATGGTGGTCTCGGTCGGCCCATACACGTTGACCATCGCCCGGCCCGGCGCCCACCGATCCACCACCTGCGGGGGACACGGTTCGGCCCCCACCACCAGCGCCGCCCCCACCCCTTGAGGCGAGAGCACGCCGAGCGCCGACGGCGTCTGGGTCAGTACGGACACCCGCTCGCCCACCACCAACGCCCGCAGATCGTCACCGCAGCGCGTCACCGCGTCGGGCGCCACCACCAGGTGTCCGCCGTGCAGCAGCGCACCCCAGATCTCCCACACCGAGAAGTCGAAGGCCAACGAATGGCATTGAGTCCAAACGTGTCCCGCACCCAACAAGTCACCCCCGGCCAACGCCGCGAACAGCTGCGTGACGTTGCGATGGGTGACCGCCACCCCCTTGGGCACCCCGGTCGTCCCCGAGGTGTAGATCACGTGCGCCACATCGTCGGGACCCGGCCCGACCCAGCCCGCGCCCGACTGCGCCGCAACCGCGGAATCGTCGATCTGCACCACCGCGCCGGCGAACCCACCCAGGCGCGACCGCAATCCCTGCCCCACGACCGCCGTCGCCGCCCCCGAATCGGCGAGCATGAATTCCGCCCGGCCCGGCGGCACGCCCGGATCGATCGGCACATACGCCGCCCCCGACTTCAGCACCCCCAGCAGCGCGATCACGGCCTCGCCCGACCGGTGCGCCAGCAACCCCACGCAGTCCCCCGGCCCGACACCACTCCCGACGAGCCGACGCGCCAACCGGTCGGACGCCGCGTCCACCTCCCGGTATGACCACGACCGGCCCTCACACGAGATCGCCACCGCCTCGGGAGTGCGTTGCGCCCATACCCCGAACAACTCCGGAATCGACCGTCCCGGCGCGCGATCAGCCGCGGCCGCCCAGTTCCCCCATCCGGCCAGCCGGGCCCGGTCCGGCTCTTCGAGGACATCGATCGACAGCAACCGCCGCGTCGTATCGGCGGTCAGCGCCACCAGCACTCGTTCCAAGCGGCCCGCCAGGTGGGCGGCCTCGAAGCTGGATAGGGGCCCCCAGGCGCCCGCCGTGCTGAGTGAGAGCCCGTCCCCGTCACCGGAGAAGATCAGCCCGAAACCGCTTGCCTGGCCGGAATTCGTGTAGGACGCCGAGGCGGTGACACCGCCGAAGGGCAGGGTGAAATCGGACGGGATGAAGTTGACGCTGACCCGCTCGGGCGGCCCGGCCGGGCCGCGGGCCTTGCGTTCCAGCGCCTGCACCGGAAACCGTTGGTGCTCAATGGCTTCGCGAATCCGGGTGTCGACGTGCAGGCAGAAATCGGCGACCGTGGATTCCGGCGCGACGCGCAACACCAGCGGCACCACCCCGGCGACCATGCCCGGGAGCGTCTTCGATTCGGGGCGCACTCGCCGGTTGACCGGGAAGTCGAGGACCACCTCCGAGCCACCACCGGTCCAGCCACGCACCAGCAGCGCGCACGCCGCGGTGATGACCGACGTCGGGGACACGCCCCACACCTGGGACAGCTTGTGGACCCGGCGGAGGATGCCGGAGTCCAACGCGACCGGCGCGGACGGCCAGGGATCGCGCTCACCCTTCGCGTGCGGGGCCTGATGGGGGGCCGCGTCGATCGCGGGCAGGTTCTTTACCCAGTACGCCTCGTCGTCGCGGTAGTCGCCGGACGTTTCGTACCGTGACTCGCAGTCGAGAAGATCCCGCAGTGACCCGAAGACGGGCGGCGGGATGGGCGCGGCGGAGACGATCGCGGAGTAGATGGAGGCGATGCGGTGACCGACGAGCGCGACGCCGGTTCCGTCGACGATGATGTGGTGGCAGCACGCGAACAGGTGAAACTGGTCCGCACGGGTCTGGAAGAGGGCGAACCTGAACAGCGGACCCGTGAACGGCATGGGCGTTCGCTGGATCGACAACGCTATCCGCCGGGCCTCTTCGATGGCGTCGCCCGAACCGCTCAGGTCATGAAAAGCCAGCTCGATGTCGGAGTATTCGATCGGCCGTTGGAGCACCTGGCCGTCCGCCTCGACGAAACAAGCCCGCGTCGGTTCGGCTTCTTCAACCGCTTGGCGGATCGCCCACTTCAGGGCGTCACGTTGGACCCTGCCGTCGATCCGGACGAAGAGGCCGATCTGCCACTCCGTGCCGGAGTGGCCCGTCTCCTGCGCGAGCCAGATGTCTAGTTGGCCGCGCGTGAGCGGAAGGGCTTGCTCACCAAGCTGCATCCAACTTCCCAACCATGAGGTTCACCGTTCAAACCCCCGGTTGACTGCAGCCGCTCGACCGAACCCTCCGCAATGCCCGTTCGGTTCCGCGTGATGGAGCGCACGCCCCCGGCGCGGTCCGCGTTCGGATCCTCGCCCCGGTTGCGACCCGTCGCCGACTAAGCCGGAGCCGCTGATGTCGTCATCGAACGGTCCGACGCACACAGTTTCTCCACCAACTTAGTCAACATAAGTGCAACAGTCCGAAAGATTAATCGAGGCCGAGTTTGTGCGCTAGAGGTTTCGAAAAAGTCTCAGCCGCCTTACAGCACTCCTCTAACCCCGCACAAAAGATACGACAAGGATGATTTAGCCCGGCAAACCGGATACACGGTTCGGGACGGCCCGCGTGGGACCGTCCCGAACCGGGGTGTCGTGCTAGAGCAGGCCGAGCAACTGCAGGTCGGTCACGTACTTAACGATCACCGCCGGCGAGATGTGCGGGATGTCGTTGTCCGTGCCGATCTTGGCTTCCTGCACTGCGGCGCGGAATCGATCGGTCGGGGCGAACGACCCGGTGGCCGGTTCGGGCGCCTGCAACTGGTTGTAGCCCGGGACCTGAAGCATCTGCAGGACCGAGTGCTTGCGCTGGCGCTCCGGCAACTCGCGCAGCGCGGCTTCGAACCGCTGCAGCCACTCCCCGAAGTCGTCGATGCGCTCGATCGGGTAGCCCGCCTCGATCAGCCAGTCGACGTACTCGTCGATCCCGATCCCGTCGTCGTGCGGGTTCATCACGTGATACGTCTCGAACCCTTCGACCACCTGCGAGCCGAGCGTGGTGACCGCCTCGGCGACGAACTCCACCGGCAGCGCATCGAAGTGCGAACGCTGCCGGTTGCCCTCGGCGTCCAGCTGGTAGAACGACCGCGGAGCGATGCCGGTGGCCACCAGGCTCAGCACCATCCGGGTGAACATGTCCGACAGGTTGAACTGGCCGGCGTAGCTGGTGTCGGACAGGATCATGTCGGAGCGGAACACCGAGACGGGCAGCCCGCACAGATCGTTGGCCTCGCGCAGCAGCACCTCGCCGGCCCACTTGCTGTTCCCGTAGCCGTTGGCGTAGCTGCCGTCGATCTTGCGGATCGGGCTGATGACGCGGATGTCGGCGTCTTCGGTGAACGCCGCCGGATCGATCTGGCGGCCGACGTCCGAGGTCGACACGTATGCGTACGGCTTCAGCCTGGTGGTCAACGCGATCCGGATCAGCTCGGCGGTGCCCGCGACGTTGGGGCCGAACAGCTCGCTGTAGGGCAGCACGCCGTTGACCAGTGCGGCCGAGTCGACGATCAGGTCGACGCTGTCGGCCAGCCGCTGCCACGTCTGCTCGTCGAGACCCAGGCCGGGCTGACCCTTGTCACCGGCGATCACCTCGAGGTGGTCGGCCGCGAGCTCCTGGAAGTAACGCAGCAGCTTCGGGTCACCGCTGTCGAACGTCTTCTCCAGCCGCTGACGCGCCTCCTCGTCGGAGCCGGCCCGCACCAAGCAGATCAGCTTGCCGCCCACCAACTCGAGCTGCTCGAGCCACTGCAGCGCCAGATAACGCCCCAAGAACCCCGTCGCCCCGGTCAGCAGGACCGTCCGCACCTCCGAGCTCGGGCCCGGCAGCGCGGGCGCGGCGCTCAGCGTCGCGGCGTCGATGAACCTGTCCAGCGTGAGATCGCTGGCGTACACCTGCGTGGCATCACGTCCATGCACGGAGGCAAAGCTGGCGCCGCCGTCCTCGGCTTCGCCCGCAGAGCCGGGATCGCGTTCGGCCCGGTGGGCGAGGCCCCGCACCGACGGCGCCTCGAACAGGGTGCGCACCGAGAGGTTGGCGTCGAGGGCCGTGTTGATCTCGGCGATCACCCGCATCGCGGACAGCGAATCGCCGCCCAGGTCGAAGAACGAATCCTCGACCGACACCCGCTGCAATCCGAGCACGCGGCCGTAGATGCCGGCCAGGGTCTCCTCCACCGGAGTGGCCGGGGCCCGGTACTCGCCACCGGTCTTCTGGTACTCGGGGGCGGGCAGGGCGCGCTTGTCGAGCTTGCCGTTGACGGTCAGCGGCAGCGCGTCCAGAGCGACGACCGCGACCGGCACCATGTAGGCGGGCAGGCGCTCACCCAGCTGGGCCCGAATCTGGGCGGGCTCGGCGGTGCCGGTGATGTACCCGACCAGCCGCTTGTCGCCGGGGCGGTCCTCGCGGGCGATCACCGCCGCCTGCTCCACCCCGTCCAGACCCGCCAGGGCGGCCTGAATTTCGCCGAGCTCGATCCGGTAGCCGCGGATCTTGACCTGCTCGTCGACTCGGCCCAGGTACTGCAGCTGGCCGTCGGCGCCCCAGCGCACCAGGTCCCCGGTGCGATACATCCGGGCGCCGGGCGCCCCGAACGGGCAGGCGATGAACCGCGAGGCCGTCAGGCCGGGGCGGCGGGCATAGCCGGACGCCACGCCGCGACCGGCGATGTACAGCTCACCGACGACGCCTTCGGGCGCCGGCCGCAGCCACTTGTCCAGGACGAACAGGGCGGCGCCGGGAACCGGGGAACCGATCGGCGCTGCCCCGTCCGCGCTCAGCGGCGCGCTCATCGCCGCGTACACCGTGCCCTCGGTCGGACCGTAGGCGTTGATCATCACCCGACCCGGCGCCCACCGCTCGACCACCTCGGGCGGGCAAGCCTCGCCGGCGACGACCAGGGCCATCGAGTCCAGCCCCTCCGGCGAGAGCATTCCCACCGCGGACGGGGTCTGGCTGAGCACGGTGACCTGCTCCGCGACCAGCAGCGCGTGCAGCTCCTTCGGGGAACCGGCCACCGCCTCGGGCACCACGACCAGCCGGCCGCCGTGCAACAGCGCGCCGAAGATCTCGTGCACCGAGACGTCGAAGACCAGCGAATGCCATTGCGCCCACACACCCGGGTCCGGCAGGTCGGCGTGCAGCTTCTCGAGCAGCTGAGTCGCGTTGTGGTGCGTGACCGCCACGCCCTTCGGGATCCCGGTGGTGCCGGACGTGTAGATCAGGTACGCGATGTCGTCGGGGGTCGGGCCCGGCAACGCCGTGGCGGGCTGGGCGTCGACCGACGCGTCGTTGACGTCGATCACCAACAGGTCGGAGCCGTCCAGCCGCGACCGCAACTCGGCCGTGGTGACGACGGCGACCGGTGCGGCGTCGGCGAGCACGAACTCGATCCGCGCCGCCGGGACCGCCGGGTCGATCGGCAGATAGGCCGCGCCGGTCTTCAGCACCGCCATGATCGACACGATCGCCTCGGCCGACCGGGACAGCAGCAGCGCCACGCTTTCGCCCGGCCGCGCGCCGTGCTCGGCCAGCAGGTGGGCCATCCGGTTCGCGGCCTCGTCGAGTTCGCGATAGCTCATCGAGTGGCCGTCGAACGTCAGCGCCAGCGCCTCCGGCGTCCGTGCCACCTGCTTGGCGAACAGCGACGGGATCGACGCCTTCGCGCCCACGGGCGCGGTCAGCACCGACCGGTTGCCCCAGCCGTCGAGGCGGGCGCGCTCGCCGCCGTCCAAGACGTCCATCGAGGACAGCCGCTGGCTGGAGTCGGCGGTCATGCCCGTCAGCACCCGCTGGAACCGCTCGACCAGCGACTCGATCCCGGCGGTGTCGAACACGCTCGTGTCGAACTCGACGCGCAGGCCCAGTTCACGGCCCGGCAGCGCCATCACCGAGAGCGGGTAGTGGTTGTACTCGCGGTTGGTGACGTCGGTGATCGCCAGCTCGTGGAAGCCCAACGGCACGCTGGTGTCGATCGGGTAGTTCTCGTACAGGAACAGCGTGTCGAAGAGCTGGTCGTGACCGGTGACGCGGTGAATCTCGTTCAGCGCCAAGTGCTCGTGCTCGATCGTGTTGTTGTGGGCGTTCTGCAGCTGCTGCAGCAGCTCGACCACGGTGGTGGCCGCGGTGATGTTGGCGCGCACCGGGACGGTGTTGATCAGCAGACCCACCATCGACTCGGCGCCGGTCAAGTCGGCCGGCCGGCCGGACACCGCGGTGCCGAAGGCGACGTCGTGCTGGCCGGTCAGCCACATCAGCAGCTGCGCCCAGGCGCCCTGCAGCACGGTGTTGATGGTGGTGTGGCAGGAGCGGGCGAGTTCGCCCAGCGCCCGCGTCGTCTCGGCTGGCAGCCGGTACGACTCGACGCCCCGCCGACCGAGGCCGAGCCGGGCCGGCGGCCCGACCAAGGTGGGCGCGTCGAACCCGGCCATCACCTCGGCCCAGGCGGCGCGGGCCGCCGTGCGGTCCTGGGCCGCGAGCCAGGTCAGGTAGCTGCGGTAGGACGCGGGCGCGGGCATCCGATCGCCGTAGTAGCTGGTCAGGATCTCACGCAGCATGATCGGCAGCGACCAGCCATCCATCACGATGTGGTGATTGGTCAGCACGAACCGGTGCCGGTTGTCGGCGGTGCGGATCAGTGCGGCGCGGAAGGCGGGCCGGTTGGCGAGGTCGCTGACCGCCGCCCGCTCGGCGGCGCAGAGCTGTTCGATCTTCGCGTCGGGGTCCAGGTCGTCCGCGCCGAGCTGGATGTATCGCCACGCCATCACCGGGTCAGCCGGGATGACCTGCACCGGCTCGCCGAACTGGGGGCAGAATCGGGCGGCCAGGTTGGGGTGCCGGTCGACCACGGCGTGCACGGCCTCGCGCAGCCGGTGCGCGTCGAGGTCCCCGGTCACGGTGATGCCGAGCTGCACGGCGTACACGTCGTCGCCCAGGTCGTGGGCGAAGCTGGCGTGGAAGAGGAGGCCCTGCTGCAGCGGGGTCAACGGCAACACGTCGGCGACCGCGTACTGCTGGCAGAGGTCGTCGAGCTGCTGCTGGCTAAGGCGAGCGGGCGCGATGTCTGACGGGGTGAACCCGCCCCCGCCGCTGCGCACGTGCGCGCAGATGCCGGCCAGGGCCTCGAACCACAGCTGGCTCAACCGGCTGACCTGCTCGTGGTCCAGCGCCGAGGGCGCCCAGGTCCAGTTCGCCTGCAGGTGCGGGCCGGCCTCGGTGTCCATGGTCCCGGCGTTGAGGTCGACGGTGTGCATCAACGGCATCGGCAAAGCCGCGCTGGCGGCGCCGGTGAACGACAGGCTGTCCTGGCTGATCCGCCACATCTCACCGGGCAGATCCGCCGCCGCGCCCAGCCGTCCCAGGTAGTTGAACCCGATGACCGGGTCCGACCCGTCCAGGTCGACGTCGGTATTGACGTAACGCAGCAGCCCGTAGGTCAGCGGGTCGGGCAGCGCACGCAGCTGCTCCTTGGCCTTCTTGACCAGCGCTCCCAGCGCCCGGTCACCGGCCATCACCTGCGCCCAGTCCAGTTCGCCGACGGTCAGCGCGACGGGGTACTTGGTGGTGAACCACCCTACGGTGCGCGACAGGTCGACGTGCGGGCCCAGCTCCTCGTGGCGGCCGTGGCCCTCAACGTCGATGCCGATCGGGGCGCCGGTGCCGACGAACCGCGCCCAGGCCAGCCCGAACGCGATCAGCAGGATGTCCTGGACCCCGGCGTGGAAAGCCGCGGGCACCTCGCCCAGCAGCGACCGGGTCGTCTCCACGTCCAGCGACACCGAGAGCTGCTTGGCCGTCTCGTAGGTGTCGACGTCGGGGCGCACCGCCGGCAACAGCGCCGGGGTCGCCGCGACCTGTCGCCACGCCTCGGCAGTCTCGACGACCTCGGGCCGCTGGGCGTGCTCCTCCAGCATCGCCGACCAGCGGGCGAACGAGGTGCCGCCCGTCGGTAACGCCACGGGCTGCCCGCTGTGGTGTTGGGCCCAGGCGATGTTCAAGTCTTCCAACAGGATTCGCCACGACACGCCGTCAACGGCCAGGTGGTGGATCATCAGCGCCAATTGGGCCGTGGATTCCGCCCACACGGCGCGGAACATGATGCCCGCGGCGGGGTTCAGCTGGGAGCGCGCCGCCACCAGCGCCGAGTCGGACAGCGCGTCGACGGTGTGCAGGCACGTGCCGGCGTCGACCGAGCCGACCTCGGGTACATGCATCGCCCAGCCGCCCGCGCCGTCGTCGTCGACCCGCAGCCGCAGCGTGGCGTGCCGGTCCAGCAGCGACTGCAGGACCACCTGAACATCGTCGCGGGTGACGCCGGCCGGGGCCTGCACCACCATGGTCTGGTTGAACTGGTCGGTCGGGCCCTCGACCTGCTGCAGCCAGCGCATGATCGGGGTCGCGGACACCGGGCCGATGCCCTCGTCCACTTCCTCGTCGTCGGTGGCCACGCGGGCCACCCGGGCCAGCTTGGCCACGGTCTGCTCGACGAAGACGTCGCGGGGCCGGCACACCACGCCGGCCGCCCGGGCGCGCGCCACCACCTGCATGGACAGGATGCTGTCGCCACCTAGGTCGAAGAACGAGTCGTCGACGCCGACCCGCTCCAGTCCCAGGACCTGGGCGTAGATCGCGGTCAGCGTCTCCTCGACGGCGGTGGTGGGTGCGCGGTATTCGCCGCTGGTCTTGTGGTACTCGGGGGCGGGCAGGGCGCGCTTGTCGAGCTTGCCGTTGACCGTCAGCGGCAGGGCCTCCAGCACCACGACGGCCGCGGGCACCATGTAGCTGGGCAGCCGTTCGCCGAGCTGGGTGCGGATCTCGGCCGGGTCGGCCGTGCCCGTCACGTAGCCCACCAGCCGCTTGTCGCCGGGCCGGTCCTCGCGGGCGATGACCGCCGCCTGGTCCACACCGTCCAGCGCGGCGAGCGCCGACTGGATCTCGCCGAGCTCGATGCGGTAGCCGCGGATCTTGACCTGCTCGTCGGCGCGGCCCAGGTACTGCAGCTGGCCGTCGACGCCCCAGCGCACCAGGTCGCCGGTGCGGTACATGCGCGTCCCGGGCGCCCCGAACGGGCACGCGATGAAGCGCGAGGCCGTCAGGCCCGGCCGGCGGACATATCCGGATGCCACGCCGCGACCGGCGATGTACAGCTCGCCGACGACGCCTTCGGGCGCGGGGCGCAACCACTTGTCGAGCACGAAGAGCGCCGCCCCGGGCACGGGCGAGCCGATCGGCGGCGCCCCGGACTCCGCCTTCAGCGGCGCGCTCATCGACGCATACACCGTGCCCTCGGTCGGGCCGTAGGCGTTGATCATCACCCGGCGCGGGGCCCAGCGGTCCACCACCTCGGACGGGCAGGCCTCGCCGGCGACGATCAGGGCGGTCGAATCCAAGCCATCGGGCGACAGCATCCCCACCGCAGACGGGGTCTGGCACAACACGGTGACCTTCTCGGCGACCAGTAGCGCGTGCAGCTCATCCGGCGATCCGGCCACCGACTCGGGCACCACGACCAGCCGGCCACCGTGCAGCAGCGGGCCCCAGATCTCCCACACCGACACGTCGAACACCAGCGAATGCCACTGCGACCACACACCGGCCTTCGGCAGGTCGGCGGGCAGTTTGTTCAGCAGCTGGGTGACGTTCTGGTGCGTGACCGCCACACCCTTGGGGGTGCCGGTCGTGCCCGAGGTGTAGATCATGTACGCGATGTCCTCGGGGGCAGGCCCGTCCAGCGCCGAGCTCGGCTGGTCTTCCACCGCCGGGTCGGCCACGTCGACGACCAGCAGGTCGAACCCGTCCAGGCGTGAGCGCAGTTCGTTCGTCGTGACCGCGGCGACCGGGGCCGCGTCGCCGAGCATGAACTCCATGCGGGCCGCCGGTACCGCCGGGTCGATCGGCAGGTACGCCGCGCCGGTCTTGAGAACCGCCAGGATGGACACGATCGCATCGGCCGAGCGCGACAGCAGCAGCGCCACACAGGCGCCCGGGCGTGCGCCATGGTCGGCCAGCAGGTGCGCGAGCCGGTTCGCGGCCTCGTCGAGTTCCCGGTAGGTCAGCGAGCGGCCCTCGAACTTCAGCGCCGGAGCCTCGGGCACGCGCGCGACCTGCTTGGCGAACAACGCCGGAATCGACACCGCACCCGTGACCGGAGCGGTCAGCACCTCACGGTTGCCCCACTCGTCGAGGCGGTCGTGCTCGCCACCATCAAGCAAGTCGATCGACAACAATCGCCGCCCCGCACCGACGGTCATGACTGCTCCTCCACATCTGCGGTCATGGCTTCAAGCACGCGCCTAAACCGCTCAACCAACCTCTCGATTCTGCCCGTGTCGAAGACTTCTGTATCGAATTCGACGCGAAGACTTATTTCGTGACCAGGCACGGCCTGGACCGACAGCGGGTAGTGGTTGTATTCCCGGTTTGTGAAACCGCTAATAGCAAGCTCATCGACGGCAGACAACGCTGCGGTGTCGATCGGATAGTTCTCGTACACGAACATGGTGTCGAACAATTGGTCGTGTCCCGTTACACGGTGGATCTCGTTGAGCGCCAGATGCTGGTGCTCGAGGGTGTCGTTGTAGGCGCTTTGTAGCTGGTTGAGCAGGTCGGCGATCGTGGTTTCGGCGCCGATCGTCGCCCGCACCGGCACCGTGTTGATCAGCAGCCCGAC
>NZ_LZJB01000210.1:0-38157 GCF_001666895.1 Mycobacterium sp. E3298 | reverse complement strand
CCAGCGTCTCGCGGACGGCACGAACCTCGTCGTCGAAGGCCGCCGCCACCGACATTGGCTCGGACGCGAGCCGCCGTTCGATCTGTGCCCTCTCCTCGTCGCACACCGCGTCCAACGCGTACCGCGTTGCCTGCTCCAGCTTTTCGCCGATCTTCTCCAGATCTTCGCGGCTGATCGCCAACTCGACCTGCGGCCACACCACGTCCTGCTCGTAGGCGATGTGTTCGCGGCCGGCCTTGACGAACTCCTGCAGCGCTTCGTGATAGTCGGGTTCGCCGGGCTTGCCGTCCTCGAGCCGCTGCAAGAGTTGCTTGCCGGCCTGCTCCTGCTCGATCGCCTTGTCGACGATTCCGTCGCCGATCGCATCGCGCACCGCCGGCCAAAACAATTGTTCCTCAATGGCTTCGTGCTGGGACTCCGCGATGATGAGATTGTTCACGAAGGTCTCCAGGCCGCTCGCTTCGGCGCCCGAACCCGACGGCGCCCCGTCGAGCGTCTCGAACAATCCGAGCACGCTTTTGTGCTCCTGGCGAAGAAAAGTGATTGCGTCCATGCCTTGCCTTCCAGTTGGGCTGATGACTCGAAGTGGCCTGCGGATACCCGGGGCGACGGCATTGAAACGCGCTGGCCCGCGGCGAATTTCGAGTGATGGTGGGGGAGAGAGCTGCGCGCGGTGCGCGCCGTACATTCAGCCCGAGGCCCGTCCCACGTCGGACTAGCGCAACTTCGGCAAGACGTTGGTGCGGTAGAACTCGATGGCCGTCAGCGGATTGCCCTGCGGGAAGTGCAAAAACGGGACGGCGCCCGCGTCCACCCGGGCACCCCGCCGAACCCGGCGGTGCTGAAGACCATGGGAATGGGGGCGGCGGTCGTCGACCACGTTCGCGACGCGCTCACCGGCCGCGCCGAGGACAACCCGCCGGACCCTCAGGTCAAATAACGAAACACGCGAAGGCCGGGCGCTGGGTCGTCGGCGCCCGGCCTTCCCATGCCAATCAGCTTGTGGGGGTGTGCTGTTCGTGCGTGAAAGGCTTTTCGGCCTTGATCGCGGGTGAGCCCTGGGGGTTCTGCTGCGCACCCTGGTTCTGTCGCGTGCTGCCGCCCAGCCACTGCTGTTCGGGCTTTTCGACGTACTCCCACTCCACGCCATTCGGCCACGGCCCCTGGCCCTGATTCCACGGGCCACGGATCGATTCGCCGTTGCCGTCGGACATGTTGAACGCGACGTTCTGGAAGCGCGGATCGCCCGGCAGCTGACCCGGCGGGAAGTTCACCGGAAGCTCGTTCAGCGCCGCGGTGAATTGCTGGTAGTGCGCGACCTCGCGCGTCATCAGGAAGTTGAGGGTGTCCTGCACACCGGGGTCGTCGGTGTACTGCTTGAGGTACTCGTACACGATCTTGGCGCGCGACTCGGCTGCGATGTTGTTGCGCAGGTCGACGGTCGGGTCGCCGTTGGCGTCGATGAAGGCGCCGGTCCAATTGTTTCCCCCGGAGTCCTTGACGTCCGGCCCACCACCGCTGAGCACCAGGAACAGGGGGTTGACCGATACCGAGTGGATGATGCTGTCGCGTCCGTCGCCGCTGGCCACCGCCGGCATCCAGTCACATTTCTCGTGGGCGATCTTCAGGTTGTCGTTGAGGCCGTCGAGCAGCATCGTGATCATCGAGCCGACCATCTCGAGGTGACTGAGCTCCTCGGTGGCGATGTCCATGAACAGGTCGTACATCTTCGGGTTCTTCTGCCGAAGCACGAAGGCCTGGGTGAAGTACTGCAATGCGGCGGTGAGTTCCCCATTGGCGCCGCCGAATTGGTCCATCAGCAACGTCGCGAACCGGGGGTCGGGCCGGTCGACGCGGACCTCGAATTGAAGATCTTTGTTATGAACGAACACTGGGTCTCCCTTGGCTTGTCGAGAAGGTCATGGTGTCGCCGGGTACCCGCGGCCTCCGCGACCAAACGACCGTGACAGCAACTCCTGAACCGCCTGCGGGCGCTGCGAACGGGTGCCCGTGTGACGAACGGGGGTCCATCATGGACAATCCCGCTTATGGACCTATCGGACCCGAGTTCCCGGCATGAGCTGGCGAGGCGGATGGCTGAGCTCTCCCGCGACATCGCCGCGCCGCGCTCGCTCGAGCAGGTGCTCACCGACGTGACCGCCGCCGCGGTGGAGCTCATTCCCGCGGCGGACGTCGCCGGGGTGCTGCTGATCAAAGCCGGCGGAGACTTCGAATCGGTCGCCGACACCGACAGCCTGGCCGCGGAGCTCGACAAGCTACAACAGGAGTTCCGCGAGGGCCCCTGTCACGACGCCGCTTTGAAGCAAACGATCGTGCGGACCGACGACCTGCGCGAGGAGTCACGCTGGCCCCGATACGCACCGGCCGCCGTGGAACGCGGTGTGCTGAGCAGCCTGTCTTTCAAGCTGTACACCGCGGAACGTACCGCCGGCGCACTGAACCTGTTCAGCTTCAAGGCCAACTCGTGGGACACCGAAGCCGAGACCATCGGCACCGTATTCGCCGCGCACGCCGCCTCTGCGATCATCGCCGGCCGCTACGGGCAGCAGATGCAATCGGCCCTGTCGACGCGGGACCGGATCGGCCAGGCCAAGGGCATCATCATGGAGCGCTACGGCGTCGACGAACTTCGCGCGTTCGACCTGCTGCGCCGCCTGTCCCAGGAGAGTCAGGTCAAGCTCGTCGACATCGCTCAGCGCGTCATCGACACCCGCCGCGAGGACTGACCCTTCACCACCGCCATCTACGATGGGATGGCTTCATCGACGAGGCCGGCGCGGCGCTGCGCCGGGGAACGGGTGGCCGCCGTGTGGGATTTCGAAACAGACCCGGAATATCAGGCAAAGCTGGACTGGGTCGAAAAGTTCATGGCCGACGAGCTCGAACCGCTGGATCTGGTCGCCCTCGACCCCTATGACAAGAAGAACGCCGAGATGATGGACATCCTGCGGCCGCTGCAACAACAGGTGAAGGACCAGGGGCTGTGGGCGGCACACCTGCGGCCGGAGCTGGGCGGTCAGGGCTTCGGTCAGGTGAAGCTCGCCCTGCTCAACGAGATCCTGGGCCGGTCCCGCTGGGCGCCGTCGGTGTTCGGCTGCCAGGCGCCGGACTCCGGCAACGCGGAGATCCTGGCCATGTTCGGCACCGAGGAACAGAAGGCTCGCTACCTGCAACCGCTGCTCGACGGCGAGATCACCTCGTGCTATTCGATGACCGAGCCGCAGGGTGGTTCGGATCCGGGGCAGTTCGTCACCGCCGCGACCCGCGACGGCGACTATTGGGTGCTCAACGGCGAGAAGTGGTTCTCCACCAACGCCAAGCACGCGTCGTTCTTCATCGTCATGGCGGTCACCAACGCCGAAGCGCGCACCTACGACAAGATGTCGCTGTTCATTGTTCCGGCCGAGACACCGGGCATCGAGATCGTGCGCAACGTCGGCGTCGGCGCCGAGTCCTCGGCGCGCGCCAGCCACGGCTATGTCCGCTACACCGATGTCCGCGTCCCGGCCGATCACGTGCTGGGCGGCGAGGGCCAGGCGTTCATGATCGCGCAAACGCGGCTCGGCGGCGGCCGCATCCACCACGCGATGCGAACAATCGCGTTGGCGCGCAGTGCGTTTGACATGATGTGCGAGCGGGCGGTATCGCGCAAGACGCGGCACGGGCGGCTGTCCGACTTTCAGATGACCCAGGAGAAGATCGCCGACAGCTGGATCCAGATCGAACAGTTCCGGCTGCTCGTGCTGCGCACCGCGTGGCTGATCGACAAGCACCACGACTATCAGAAGGTGCGCAGGGACATCGCCGCGGTGAAAGTCGCCATGCCCCAGGTGCTGCATGACGTCGTGCAGCGGGCCATGCACCTGCACGGTGCGCTCGGGGTGTCCGACGAGATGCCGTTCGTCAAGATGTTGGTTGCCGCCGAGTCGCTGGGCATCGCCGACGGCGCCACCGAACTACACAAGATGACGGTGGCGCGCCGGACTTTGCGCGAATATCATCCCGTGCCAACGCCATTCCCATCGGCCCACATCCCCACGCGCCGCGCCGAGGCCCAGGCCCGGCTGGCCGAGCGGCTCGAGCATTCGATCGCCGAGTTCTGACCCGGCTCCCCACGACACATAAACCTTGGCGGCGACACGCCGTCAAACGTCGCCGTGGTTTATGCCCCGCGGCATGGCGTCACGGGGCACGCCCGCGTCGCTCCCCACGACACATAAACCTTGGCGGCGACACGCCGTCAAACGTCGCCGTGGTTTATGCCCCGCGGCATGGCGTCACGGGGCACGCCCGCGTCGCTCCCCACGACACATAAACCTTGGCGGCGACACGCCGTCAAACGTCGCCGTGGTTTATGCCCCGCGGCATGGCGTCACGGGGCACGCCCGCGTCGCTCCCCACGACACATAAACCTTGGCGGCGACACGCCGTCAAACGTCGCCGTGGTTTATGCCCCGCGGCATGGCGTCACGGGGGCCGTCAGGTGATGTAGCGGACGATGCTTTCGGCAACGCACGCCGGCTTGGGTGCGCCCTCGATCTCGACGGTCGTCGACATGGTCGCCTGCACGGCGCCGTTTCCGACGTCGTCGACGCTGACCAGCGATGTCTGCGCGCGCACCCGGGAACCGACCGGCACGGGGGCGGGAAAACGAACCTTGTTGAGGCCGTAATTGATTGCGAGCTTGATGCCGTTGACGGTGTAGATCTGGTGCTGGAGGCGGGGTAACAGCGCCAGCGTCATGAAACCGTGGGCGATCGTCCCCCCGAAGGGCCCGGCGGCCGCGCGCTCCGGATCCACGTGGATCCACTGGTGATCGCCGGTCGCGTCGGCGAACAGGTTGACGTCCTCCTGGGTGATGGTCACCCAATCGCTGTGCCCGATCGTTTCACCGGTCGCGGCCGAGAGATCGGCCACTGATTCGAAGGTGCGCATTGAGTCCTCCTTGACTTCGGGTGGTAACAATAGCGCCGCCGCCACCCGACATCACGGGCCGGCACACGTTTCAGTGCGGCCGACGGGGGAAGCCCTGCGCGAGTACGCAGAACCGCACGAAGGGAGGACGGCATGCCAGAACGCACCGGCCCCAAGCCTGGATCGGTAGCGCATGGGCTCGACAAATACGGTCCGGCGCCCCGGCGACCGTCGGAGCGTATCCGCGATGCCGAGAGCATGCGCCTTGATGTTCCGCTACTCGGGCGGGTGCGGATCCCCCGCCCCGACCGCCTCGCGTTCTACGGTGGGCTGGCCGCACTGGCGGCGATCCAAATCCTCGATTGGCCCATGGTGCTGTTGCTGGGAGCCGGACAGGCGCTGGCCGAAAGTCAACACAGCCGCGTGGTGCGCGGGTTCGGCGACGCATTGAGCGAGGCGTGACCCGTTCCCGATCGGTCGGATGCCGGGTACCGCAACTGCACGGGCACAGGCGATTTGGATTCGTTGCGGCGAACCGTCCGACTCCATTCCTGCACTGGCGCGATGTGCGGCGGAGATGGTGAACGTCGCGGCTGGGCCTCTTCTACGTTTGGCGGCGCATGAGGCGGGAACCCGTCAGGGGTTAGCCGCCCCACCGGAAGGAAACGAATGGCTGAGAACAAGGGCCACAAAGCCGAGTCGGACGTGGAACCAGAAACCCACGAGTCTCGGTCGCGCGACGCGGCCGGAGAAGCCGACGGCTCGTATGTCGGAGCGGCCGGTTCCGATGACTCCTTCGACGCCGGGGAAACGGGTGCTGAAGCGCGGAGCCAGCAAGGCTGATGCGCTGCGCTACAAGCTAATTCGAGCGGCGGGTGTTCGCTAGCCGAGCGCACCGATCGCGGCCTGCAGCTTGGCGGTCGCCTGGTCGGCCACGTCCTGCAACGCCCCTGGCTCGCCCGTCACTTTGACCATGAGTTGCGGGTCCATCGCCTCGACGAGAATCGCATCGCCTTTGGCGGGGTCGGTCCGCACCACCACGTTGCACGGCAACAATTGGCCGATCTGACGGTGAATGCCCAGGGCGCGATGCGCCAGGGTCGGGTTGCACGCCCCCAGGATGAGGTAGTCCTCCATGTCTTCGCCGAGCTTCTGCTTCAGCGTGGCTTTGACGTCGATGGTGGTCAACACGCCGAAACCCTGCTCGGCCAGGGCTTCGGTCGTTCGTTTCACCGCGTCGTCGAACGAGGTGTGCAAAGTGGTGCTCAATCCGGCTGTCATTTCTTCTCCTCTTTCCCGTGTCGAACTTGCGGAAGCACTAGGCCGCGGAGCGCGGACGTTGCAACTGGGCGAATTGGGGAACCGCGGCCAAGGTGGCGACCGCGTCGAACACTGCGACCGTCTCCTGCGCCTCGGGTAAAGCGGTCAGAACCGGGCCGAAGAAGGCATGCCCGTCGATACGCAGAATCGGGCTGCCCCCGGTTTCGCCGAGCGCGTCCTGCGCCGCCTGGTGCCCGCGCCGCACCTGTTCGTCCAACGACTCGTCGGCGATGACGGCGGCGGTGGTGTCGCGCGCCCCCGCCGCGGACAGCAGGCGGCCGACGAGGCCTTCGTCGAGGGGTTCGGAGCGATCGAAGTAGCGCTCACCGAACGCGAAATATGCGGCGGTCCAACCGGCTACGCCCCGCTCCCGCGCGATGGCGGCCATCAGCCGGCCGACTTGCCGCGAGTCACGCATGCGAGCCTGCTGAGGGGGTGGAAGTTCCCGTCCCTCGTTGAGCACCGCCAGGCTCATCAGCTGCCAATCGACAGCCACGCCGGTCTTCTCGGCCGCGGCGCGCAGCCAACGCGCGGTATTCCAGGAGAACGGGCACACCGGGTCCAACCACAACGTGACTTCGCGTCCGGCTCGACCATCATCGGCGGGGTTCATCGCTCTTCGCCTTTCGTAGACGCCGGCCGTCAGGCCAGGCTGAGGAACAGTTTCTCCAGCTCGTCGATCGACACGGCCGGCCCGTCAGTGGGACTACCCTCCGGGCGGGTGATGCAGTCGCGCAGGCCGGACGCGATGATTTTGAAACCGGCGCGATCCAGCGCCCGCGACACCGCGGCCAATTGCGTGACGACGTCTCTGCAACTGCGCCCCTGCTCGATCATCGCGATGACGCCGCCGAGCTGACCTTGGGCGCGGCGCAACCGGGCGAGGACGGCGTCCATGTCGCCCTGGTCGTGCCCGACGACATCGGGCTTGGGCGACGCGCTGCCCCTGACTTCGTTTGCCATGACTCCTTCATACCATACCCCACGGGGTATATGCACACACTTGGCTGATACCCCCGGGGGTATGGTATAACAGACACGGATTAGTCGCGGCTCCCGGTACCCGGTCACGCGATGGCGTGCCACGAGTGCCTGTCGATTCTCAAATGCGGGCCGAATGGCCCTATCAGGTCCGGCGAGGCGGGCGTAATCCCTACCGAAGAGACCGAGCGAAAGGGAACGGCAGTGTCCACGTTTCTCAGACGGGCCTGGGTGCCGCTCGTCGTCGTGGTTGCGGTCGCCCTCGGCGGCGTGGCCGTCGACCGGCTCCGCGGCGTTTTCGGCTCGGACGCGATCTTCACCGCGACGGGCAGCAGCGCCGAACCGCTCGTTGCCTCGCACATCAAGCGGGTCACCTACGAGGTTTACGGACCCAGCGACACGACCGGGAGCGTGAGCTACCTGAACAAGAACGCACAGCCCGAACAGGCCGACTTCAGCACGCTGCCATGGACCTTCACGATCACCACGACGGTGCCGGCAGTCATCGCCAGCGTGGTGGCACAAGGCGACAGCGATGACATCGGCTGCCGCATCAGCGTCAACGGCAAAGTCGAGGACGAGCGATCCTCGGCCGGGCGTCACGCGCAAACTTCCTGTCTGGTGAAAGCCGGATGAACGCCGGCAACGACGCCCGGCCGAGGTTCATGCGGTTCGTCCGCACCTTCGCGTGGCCCATCATCATCGGCTGGCTACTGCTCACCGTCGCCCTGAATGTGCTTGTGCCGCCGATCGAATCGGTTGCCAGAAATCACGCGGTGACGATGTCGCCGCAGGACGCCCCGGCGATGATCGCCGCCAAGCGCATCGGGGCCACCTTCCATGAATCGGATTCCGACAGCATCGCGATGATCGTTCTCGAGAGCGACAAGCAACTCGGTGACGAGGCGCGGCGCTACTACGACGGCCTGGTCCAGAAGCTGCAGGCCGATCCGAAGCACGTCCAGCATGTCCAGAACGTCTGGGGTGATCCGCTCACCGCCGCCGGCGTCCAGAGCCGCGACGGCAAGGCCGCCTACGTCCAGCTCAATCTGGCGGGCAACCAGGGCAGCACGCTGGGGAACCAGTCCGTCGACGCGGTGCGGAAGATCGTCGACAAGTCGGAGCCCCCCAAGGGCCTCAAGGTCTACGTCACCGGCCCCGCCGCGCTGACCACCGACATGAACGAAGCCGCCGACAAGAGCATGTTCAAAATGATGGGCGTCACGGGCGTGGTCATCATGATCATGCTGTTCATCGCCTATCGATCGGTCAGCACGGTGTTACTGGTCCTCGTCATGGTCGGCTTCGAGATGGGTACTGCCCGAGGGCTTGTCGCGCTCCTGGGGAATTACGAACTGTTGGGGTTCTCGACGTTCGTCGTTGCGATGCTCTCCTCGTTGGCCATCGCGGCGGGGACGGACTACGCGATCTTCCTCATCGGGCGCTACCAGGAGGCTCGCCAGGCCGGCCAGGACCGAGAAACCGCGTACTACACGATGTTCCGCGGGACCTCGCACATCATTTTGGGCTCGGGGTTGACCATCGCCGGGGCGACGTTCTGCCTTCACCTGGCGCGCCTGTCGTACTTCAAGGCACTCGGCATTCCGTCCGCGTTGGGCCTGCTGGTCGTCGTCGCGGGAGCGATGACCGCGGCGCCCGCGGTGGTCGCGGTGGCCACCCGGTTCGGCCTGCTCGACCCGAGAAGGATGATCAAGACGCGCGGATGGCGGCGGATCGGCACCGCCACGGTGCGGTGGCCCGGCCCCGTCTTCGCAGCCTCCCTGGTCATCGCGATCGTCGGCATCCTGATCATGCCGAGCATGAAGGTCAGCTACAACGATCGGTTCTACACACCCGCCAACGTGCCCGCGAACGTCGGGTACGCGGCCGCGGAGCGCCACTTCAGCGCCGCCACCATGAATCCCGACATCCTCATGATCGAGAGCGACCACGACATGCGGAACAGCGGCGACATGATCATCCTGGACAGGATCGCCAAGGACATCTTCCGTTCGCCGGGGATCGCGATGGTGCAGAGCATCACCCGCCCGTTGGGCGGCCCGATCGAGCACACCTCCATCCCGTTCCAGATCAGCGCGCAATCGATCCCGATCCAGCAGAACCTTCAGTTCATGCGGGACCGCACGAACGACGTGCTCAAGATGAGCGACGACCTCGGCGCCATGATCGTCTCGATGCAGCGCATGCAGGGCCTGCTCGGGCAGATGAGCGACGCCACCCACCGCATGGTCGGCGATATGCACGAGATGCAGGCCACGCTGGACGAGATGCGAGACCATCTGGCGGATTTCGACGACTTCGCCCGGCCGCTCCGCAGCTACCTCTATTGGGAACAGCACTGCTACAACATCCCCGTCTGCTGGGCGACGAGGTCGGTGTTCGAGGCGATCGACGGTGTCGACAAGTTCAGCGAGAACATGAGCACGCTGATCAAGGACGTCAACAACGTCGACGCGATCATTCCGCAGATGCTTGCGCAGTTCCCGCCAATGATCGCCGTCGCCAAATCGATGCAGGGAACGCTGCTCACGATGCACAGCAGCTTTTCCAACCTGGTCACCCAGATGGCGCAGATGACCGACACGGCCAGCGCGATGGGGCAGGCGTTCGACGCCTCCCGCAGCGGTGACTACTTCTATCTGCCCCCGGAAGCCTTCCAGAATCCCGACTTTCAGCGCGGGCTCAAGCTCTTCCTTTCCCCAGACGGAAAGGCCGCGCGGTTCATCATCACCCACGACGCAGACCCGGCAACGCCGGCAGGCATTTCCGCCGTCGTGCCGGAACTGGCCGCCGCGCACCAGGCGGTCAAGGGAACGACGCTGACCGGCGCCAAGTTCTACCTGGCGGGCACGGCGGCCATCTATCGCGACATCCAGTCGGGCTCGCATTACGACCTGCTGATCGTGGGGCTGGCGGCGCTCACCCTGATCTTCGTCGTCATGGTGATCATCACGCGCGCGCTGGTGGCCTCCCTGGTAATCGTCGGCACGGTCCTGCTGTCGCTCGGCGCCGCCTTCGGGCTCTCGGTTCTCGTGTGGCAACACCTCTTGGGTCTCGAGTTGAACTGGATCGCACCGGTATTCGGGCTGATCATCCTGCTCGCCGTGGGCTCCGACTACAACCTGTTGCTGGTGTCACGCTTCCAGGAGGAGATCGGCGCCGGGCTGAAGACCGGCATCATCCGATCGATGGGCGAGACCGGGGGCGTCGTCACCACCGCGGGACTGGTCTTCGCCTTCACCATGATGTCGATGGTCGCCAGCGACCTGCGCTCGATCGGCCAGGCCGGCAGCACGATTGGGCTCGGCCTGCTGTTCGACACCCTGATCGTGCGCTCGCTGATGACGCCGTCGATCGCCGCGCTGCTGGGGCGGTGGTTCTGGTGGCCGATCCGCGTGCGGCCCCGCCCCGCCAGTGAGATGCTGCGACCGTTCGGTCCGCGGAGCCTCGTTCGTTCGCTCTTGCTGGGCGAGCCCGGCGACGCGCCCGCGACCAAGCCTGAAAAGGCCATGGCGTCGACGGCCGGGTGAAAGCCGCTGGCGCAAGATGGGGCTGTGCGGCTGCTGCTGATTTCCGACACCCATGTCCCGAAACGCGCCCGCGACCTGCCCGCGCGGATTTGGGCCGAGGTGGACGCGGCCGACGTCGTCGTGCACGCCGGTGACTGGGTGACGCCCGACCTGCTCGACGAACTCGAACGCAGGTCGGCCCGGCTGGTGGCGTGCTGGGGCAACAACGACGGTCCCGAGCTGCGGGGTCGGCTGCCCGAGCGGGCGGACGCGACCCTGGCGGGTGTGCGGTTCACCGTGGTGCACGAGACCGGCGCGGCGGCCGGACGGGAGGCCCGGATGTCGCGGCTGTATCCCGACGCCGAGGTCCTGGTGTTCGGGCACAGCCACATCCCGTGGGACACGCGCACCGACACCGGGTTGCGCCTGCTCAATCCCGGTTCGCCGACCGATCGGCGCAGGCAGCCCTTCTGCACCTACATGACGGCCCACGTCGATGACGGGGCCCTGATCGACGTGGTCCTGCATCGCCTCCCTAAGTAACGGGTACATACGTTCTGCACAGCTTCCCCACATAAATAGCTCGCCTACAGAGGTATTATGGAAAAGGTGCAGTCAACGACGGATGTGGTCACCGACGTGTTTCGCGTGGTCGGCAGGTTCCGCCGGCAGTTGCGGCGCACGGCCGGGCGTGGCTTCGACGCGTCGACGCTGACCGAGTCGCAGTCCGAGCTGTTGTGGCTGGTGGCCCGGCAACCCGGCATCTCGGTCAACGCGGCCGCCGCCGAGCTCGGGCTGGCCCCCAACACCGCGTCGACCCTGGTTTCGAAGTTGGTCTCCGGGGGACTGCTCGTCCGGACCGTCGGCGACCCGGACCGCAGGGTCGGCCGGTTACACCTGGCCGAACCGGCCCAGGAGATCGTCGACGCGTCTCGCGCCGCGCGGCGAGGGGCGCTAGCCGAGGTGCTCGCCGAACTCGACGACGACCAGATCGAATCTTTGACAAGGGGATTGGAGGTCATCGAGATGATGACCCAGACACTGCAGGAGCGACGATGAGCGGTTCACTGCCGATGGCGGTCGACGCCAGGCACCTGACCTACCGGTATGGCCAGTTCACCGCGGTCAACGACGTCACGTTGCAGGTGCGGCCGGGCGAGACCATGGGCCTGCTCGGCCCCAACGGCGCCGGGAAGACATCCATGGTCCGGATGCTCACCACGCTGGCCCCGGTGCAGCAGGGCGAATTACGCATCTTCGGGCTCGACGCCCGCCACCAAACCACCGACATTCGCAGCAATATCGGTTATGTGCCGCAACAACTCTCGATCGAGCCCGCATTGACCGGCCGGCAGAATGTCGAGTGGTTCGCGCGCCTCTACGGTGTGCCCCGGTCCGAGCGTTCCGACCGCGCGGAGCAGGCGCTGGCGGCGATGGATCTACTCGACGTGGCCGACCGGCTTGCCGCGGCCTATTCCGGCGGCATGGTCCGCCGTCTCGAGGTGGCGCAGGCGCTCGTCAACCGCCCGTCGCTGCTGGTTCTCGACGAGCCCACCGTCGGGCTCGATCCGATCGCGCGCGACGGCGTCTGGGCGCAGGTGCAGAAGATGCAGGCGCAGTTCGGGATGACCGTGCTGCTGACCACCCACTACATGGAGGAGGCCGACGCGCTGTGCGATCGCGTCGCGCTGATGCACCGCGGTGAGCTGCAGGCGGTGGGCACGCCGGCCAAGTTGAAGTCGACGGTGTCGCCACACGCAACCCTGGAGGACGTGTTCCGCCACTACGCGGCATCCGACTTGGTGGACGGCGACACCTCCGAGTCGGAAAGCTCGTTCCGCGAAATCCGTTCCGCCAGAAAGGTTGCACGCCGTGTCGGTTGATAGCGCCAGGCCAGGGACCCTGGTCCGCGCCCCGCGCGGGTGGCAGCGCGTGGGCGCCGTGTTCAGCCGTATCGGCGCGTTCGCGATCGTCGAGATGCAGAAGTTGCAGCACGACAGGACCGAACTCGTCACCCGGATGGTGCAACCGGCGCTGTGGCTGCTGATCTTCGGAACCACCTTCAGCCACCTGCACGTCATCCAAACCGGATCGGTGTCGTACCTGGCGTTCCTGGCGCCGGGCATCATCGCCCAGTCCGCGCTGTTCATCTCCATTTTCTATGGGATACAGATCATTTGGGACCGGGACGCCGGGGTCCTGGCCAAGCTGATGGTGACGCCCGCGCCGGCGTCGGCCTTGATCACCGGCAAGGCGTTCGCGGCCGGCGTGCGCTCGGTCGCCCAGGTGGTCGGCGTGATGGCGTTGGCATATCTGATGAATGTCGGGCTGACGGTCAACCCGCTGCGAATCGCGGCGGCGATGGCCGTCGTCATGCTGGGTGCCGCGTTCTTCGCCTGCCTGTCGATGACGCTGGCCGGCCTGGTGCGCAACCGTGATCGCCTGATGGGAATCGGCCAGGCCATCACGATGCCATTGTTCTTCGCCTCCAACGCTTTGTACCCGGTCAACGTCATGCCGACCTGGCTGCACGTGCTGAGCCGAGTCAACCCCCTCAGCTACGAGGTCGACGCCCTGCGCGGCCTGCTCATCGGTACGCCGTTCAACCCGGTGGACGTCATTGTCTTGCTGGTTGCCGCGGTGCTCGGAATCGGCGCGGCCTCAACGCTATTGCGCCGCCTCGTGGCATAGCGCACACCGCCGGGACGTGCGGCGCGCGCTATCGATGGCCGATTGTGACCCGAATGCAACGTTTCCCGGCCGACTCCCAATCGTTAGCCAACCGCGATCTGAAGCTTCGGCCCTGACAGGCGATTCGACCCCTCTCCCCGTGTTTCACTGCCCAGCGAAGGGATTCGACCGCGGCACGCGGCAGACGAAAGTTGGGATGGGTAGAGAGCTATGAAGTTCTTTTCTGAGTTGCGGAAGTTGCGTGGCGCCGCGGCAGCCATGCCGCGCCAGCTCGCGGTCGCGGCTGTGGGGGCTGCCCTGATGTCCGGCCTCGTCACCGCCGTCGGCGGCTCGGCTACCGCGGGGGCGTTCTCGAAGCCGGGCCTGCCGGTGGAATACCTGGAGGTGCCATCGCCGTCGATGGGCCGCAACATCAAGGTCCAGTTCGAGGGCGGCGGACCGCACGCCGTCTACCTGCTCGACGGCTTGCGCGCGCAGGACGACTACAACGGCTGGGACATCAACACCCCGGCCTTCGAGGAGTTCTACCAGTCCGGCCTGTCGGTGGTGATGCCGGTCGGCGGGCAGTCCAGCTTCTACAGCAACTGGTACCAGCCGTCGTCGGGCAACGGTCAGAACTACACCTACAAGTGGGAGACGTTCCTGACCCAGGAGATGCCGCTGTGGCTGCAGGCCAACAAGCAGATCTCCCCGGCGGGCAACGCCGCGGTGGGGCTGTCAATGTCCGGCGGTTCCGCCCTGATCCTGGCCGCCTACTACCCGCAGCAATTCCCCTACGCCGCTTCACTTTCGGGCTTCCTCAACCCCTCCGAGGGTTGGTGGCCGACGCTGATCGGGCTGGCGATGAACGACTCGGGTGGCTACAACGCCAACAGCATGTGGGGCCCGTCGACCGACCCGGCGTGGAAGCGTAACGACCCGATGGTCCAGATCCCGCGACTGGTGGCCAACAACACCCGAATCTGGGTCTACTGCGGCAACGGAACGCCGAGCGACCTGGGCGGCGACAACATGCCGGCCAAGTTCCTGGAAGGCCTCACGCTGCGCACCAACCAGCAATTTCAGAACAGCTACGTGGCCGCCGGCGGACGCAACGGGACATTCAACTTCCCGGCCAACGGCACGCACTCGTGGCCCTACTGGAACCAGCAGTTGGTCGCGATGAAGCCCGACATCCAGCAGGTGCTGCTGGCCGGCAACACCACGGCCCAACCGGCGGAGCCGGCGCAGCCCGCACAGCCGGCGCCGCCGGCCGCCTGAAACCCTCCGAACCAGCATCGGCAGTAGCGCACCGGTCAGCGCTACTGCCGATGCTTTTTGGGTTCAGTCGAGCAAGGCGCGGCGATCCTGGTGAAAGTACGTGTATCCAGTTGTCAACGCGCACACGGACGAAGCGACCACCAGCATCCACGTGCCATTGACCACCAGGCTGATCAAGCCGCCGACCGTGGCGCCGAAGACGAAGCTGGCGAACAGCAGAAAGTAGCCGAGCCAGTCGGCCAGCGTTCCACCGGCGATGTGGCGCTCGATGCCCTGCCCCATCTTGACCAGCGTTCCGGTCACGTAGCTCAGCGGAACCGACACCTCGCCGTCTTTGACGAATGACGTGTTCAATGCGCCAATGCCGAACGCCACCAACGTGATCGGCGCGAAATCGAGGAAGTTTTCCTCCCACCCCTCGTCGACTATGTCCAACGCGGTGGCGGCGAACAGGCTGAAGGTCGTCAGCACGGTGGGCCCGTGCGGGTGCGCCACCCAGAAATGCCGCCGGCACACCGACGCGACGACAACGCCACCGACGAAGCACACGATCAGCAGGCCCGCGCTCACGGAGAGCAAGACATCGCCCCGGAAGTAGCCGAGCGCGGCGCGCTGCGCGTTGCCGGTCATGAAGGTCACGAAGTAGCCGGCGGAGTGCGTGAAAGCCGTTGCCCCCAGCACACCCGCCAGCGCCGCCAGCACCCAGGACAGCCGCGCCTCGCTGTCGAAGATCTCCTTTGTCACACGGACATGGTTTCAGATGCCCGCGCTACTCGCAGATCAGAGTTTGCTATGAGGCGGTGAGCCTGGCGATGGAGCGCAGCGGGATCGGCAACCAGCCGGGCCGGTGCCGCGCCTCGTAGCCGGCCTCGTACACGGCCTTGTCGAGCTCGTAGGCGGCCAGCACGTCAGCCGCATCCCGCGGGTCGCTTCCCGACGCGGCGGCGTAGCCCTCGCAGAACGCGGTCCTGTTGCGTTCGACCCATTCGCGGGCGCGGGCGGCCAGTTGTTTGTCGGCCGCCTGGTCGACCAACGGGCCGTACGCGGCGTATTCGAAGGACCGCAGCACGCCGGCCACGTCGCGCAACGGTGAATCCGGCGCGCGGCGCTCGTCGAGCGGCTGCCCCGGTTCGCCCTCGAAGTCGATCAGCAGCCAGCTCTCGGGGGTGCGCAGCACCTGACCGAGGTGCAGGTCGCCGTGCACCCGCTGGACGGTGATCGGCTGGTCGGCGAGCTTGGCGAACCGCTCCTCGATGGTCGAGGCGTACTCCCGCAGCTCGGGCACCTTCGCGACGGTCGCAGCCAGCCGCGCCAGCACGGTGTCCACCGGGAACGCCGACTCCGCCGTTCCCAGCGACTCGGCCAGCGTGGCATGCACCGACGCCACGGCCTCGCCGAGCCGGCAGGACTCGCCGGCGAAATCGCCCCCGACCTCGTGGGCGTACAGGTCGCCCTCCGCGAACAGGTCGCGGACGCTGGCGGTGGCCATCGCCCACCCTTCGGCGGCGTTGGACGCGAACTCGGTCACCATGCCGAGCGGCCACGCCTCGTCCGGGCCGGCCAGCTCGTAGGTGCCCAGGAGCCGGGCCACGTGCGGGTTGCCGGCGCGGGCCAGCACCCGGTTCAGCTCGATGTCCGGGTTGATGCCGCTGTTGACCCGCCGAAACGCCTTGAAGATCGCCGCGCGGTCGAAGATGACGCTGGTATTGCTCTGCTCGGCGTCGGAGACGTGCGGCATCGCCTCCATCGGCAGCTCGACGTCGGGCTCCTTGACGAACCGCACCTCGGTGCCCGCCGCCGTCAGAACGGCCGACGAGTCGATCAGCGACAGCAGAAAACGGGGGGCGTCGGTGTCGTAGAGGGCGTCGAAGCCCGTGCGGTCGCCTGCGGCGCCGATGGTGGCCACCGTGCTGTACTCGGAGACCGGACCGGCGTCCCATTGCACCATGACCTGGTAGCGCTCGGATGAGCCGTCGGCGTACTGCGCATCGACCAAGACCAGGTCCAGGTCGTCGCGGAGCGGGACGACCACGGCGGCCTCGGCGGAGGTCAGCTCCCGGTTACGGCCGGCGTACCACCGTTGCTGGGGCAGCCAATCCGACCAGGGCAGCTTGGCAGGATCAGTCATGCGTCCTCCTCACATGCAGTCAGCTGGAACCAGTAGAAGCCGTGTCCCGGCAGCGTCAGCAGGTAGGGCAGGTGCCCGATCCGCGGGAATTCGACGTGCCCGGTCAGTTCCACCGGCGTGCAACCGCTCCAGTGCTGCAGGTTCAGTTCGATCGGCTGCGGGAACCGCGACAGGTTGTTGACGCACAACACCGTGTCGCCGCCGCCCGGCACCTGGCGCACGAACGCCAGCACCGACGGGTTGGAGCCCCCCAACTCCTCGAATGTGCCGATGGCGAACGCCTCGTGGCGGCGCCGGACGGCGAGCATCATCCGGGTGAAGTTGAGCAGCGACGTCGAGGTGTCGCGCTGGGCCTCGACGTTGACGGCCTGATAGCCGTAGACGGAGTCCTGGCTGGCCGGCAGGTAGAGCCGGCCGGGGTTGGCCTTGGAGAACCCGGCGTTGCGGTCCGGGGTCCACTGCATCGGGGTGCGCACCCCGTCGCGGTCACCCAGCCAGATGACGTCGCCCATGCCGATCTCGTCGCCGTAGTACAGGACCGGTGAGCCGGGCAGCGACAGCAGCAGGGCGGTGAACAGCTCGATCTGGTTTCGGTCGTTGTCCAGCAGGGGTGCCAGGCGCCGCCGGATGCCGACGTTCGCCTTCATCCGTGGGTCCTTGGCGTACTCGGAGTACATGTAGTCGCGTTCTTCGTCGGTGACCATCTCGAGCGTCAGCTCGTCGTGGTTACGCAGGAAGATGCCCCATTGCGCCATCTCGGGAATCTCCGGCGTCTGCCCCAGGATCTCCGAGATCGGAATGCGCGATTCCCGGCGGACGGCCATGAAGATGCGCGGCATCAGCGGGAAGTGGAACGCCATGTGGCATTCGTCGCCGCCGGTGCTGGTGTCGCCGAAGTACTCGACCACGTCGGCCGGCCACTGGTTGGCCTCGGCCAGCAGCACCCGGCCCGGGAACTCGTCGTCGATGACCTTGCGGACCCGCTTGAGGAAGGCGTGCGTCTCGGGCAGGTTCTCGCAATTGGTGCCCTCCCGTTCGAACAGGTACGGCACGGCGTCCAGCCGGAACCCGTCGATGCCCAGGCCGAGCCAGAAGCGCAGCACGTCGATCATGGCTTCCTGGACGGCGGGGTTTTCGTAGTTCAGGTCCGGCTGGTGCGAAAAGAACCGGTGCCAGTAGAACTGTTTGCGCACCGGGTCGAAGGTCCAGTTGGACTCCTCGGTGTCGACGAAGATGATGCGGGCGTCGGTGTACTTCTCGCTGGTGTCGCTCCACACGTAGAAGTCGCCGTACGGGCCGTCCGGATCATGCCGCGACTCCTGAAACCAGGGGTGCGAATCCGATGTGTGGTTCATCACGAGGTCGGTGATCACCCGGATGCCACGCTCGTGCGCGGCGTTCAGCAGTGCGACGAAGTCCTCGACCGTCCCGAACTCGGGCAGCACCTTGTAGAAATCCCGGATGTCGTACCCGCCGTCGCGAAGCGGCGAGTCGTAGAACGGGGGCAGCCAGATGCAGTCGATGCCGAGCCACTGCAGGTAGTCCAGGCGTCCCAGGAGCCCGCGTAGGTCGCCGGACCCGTCCGCGTTGGCGTCGAAGAACGCGCGGACCAGCACCTCGTAGAACACGGCGTGCTTGAACCACGTCGGGTCGGTGGGTAGCGCGGCGGCGTTGTCGAAGTCGTCGGAGTCGGGATGCTCGACGACACCCCCCTCGACGTGACTTCCGCCTCCGGGATGGTGCTCGACAGCTTCTCGTGCGTCGTTCATCAAATCCACGCTGCCACGGGTACCCGAGGCGCGACATTCGGAATCACGCTCGCTGACATGTGACGAAACACCCATGGCGCCAATGGGATTGAGCGCCAGTCGGGTACTGTCCGCGCGGGTGTCAGGCCGGCGGCCCTTCGGCCAGCGTCACATTGACGGTGCGGTCGCCGCCCGCCGCGGCGCGATAGTGCACCGCGATCGTGTCACCGGGATGATGCGGGACGAGCACGTCCGTCATCGAGGTGGCCCCGCTGATCGGGACGCTGTCGATCCCGGTGATGACGTCACCCGGGGCGATGCCGGCCGCGCCGGCGGGACCGGTGTTGACCACCCGTTCGACGCGCGCGCCGTTGCCGTTGTCGGTCACCCCGAGCCCGAGGAAGGCGGTCGGGCCGATGTGCACGGTGTTGGAGCCGGCGCCGGACCGGATCTGGCCGGCCACCCCCATCGCCCGCCCGATCGGGATGGCAAAGCCCTGCCCGCCCGACATCTTGTAGTTGTCGGTGGCGGCGGTGTTCATGCCGACGACCTGTCCGGCGTTGTTCACCATCGGCCCGCCCGAGTCGCCGGGCCTAATCGGCGTGTCGGCCTGGATCAGGCCGCCCAGTGACTCGTTCGCGCCGGTCAACGTGTCGGTCGCCGAGACCGACTGGTTGAGCGCGATGACCTTGCCGGACACCGCGCTCGGCGTTCCGCCCTGACCACCCGCGTTGCCCATCGCGACGACGGGCTCGCCCACCGAAACCCCGCCGCCGATCGCGGCGGTCGGCAGGCCGGCCGCCCCGCGTAGCTGCAGCACCGCGACGTCCTGGCTACGGTCGTAGCCGACCACGTCGACGGCGTACGTCTGCCCGTTGCCGACGTCGAAGGCACTGATGTCCGTCGCGCCGGAGATGACGTGATTGTTGGTCAGCACGACGCCGTTGGGGTCGATGACGATGCCGGTGCCGGCGCCCACCGCGTTGTTGTAGCCGAACTTGGTGTTGATGTTGACCACCTGTGGCCCCACCTGGCCGGCCAATGCGGCCGGGTCGAGGGGGGCCTGTGGGGCGGTGAACGGTGATGCGGCGGCCGGCACGGTGCCCAGACCGAGGCCCAACCCGACCACAGCCAGCACGCTGACCAACCATGACCACCAGACCGAGCGGTGGTGCGATTTGCTCATCCCGTCACCCTTCCTGCTTCGCGGTAAACACAAACTGTGTCGGCCTTGCGGTTCTGGGCGGCACAACTGTGTGTATATAACCGTAATGCAGGTAGCTATTCATGGCAGTGGCAAGGTTGGGTTCGGCGCCTAGGCTGACACGGTGGGCGAATTCGACCCGAAGGCCAGGTTGGCGCGGTCCCCGGTCGCCCGGCTGGCCACGATCACGCCCGATGGTCTCCCCCACCTGGTGCCGGTGGTATTCGCGGTGGCCGACCCGGCCGACGTCGTGTACACCGCCGTCGACGCGAAACCCAAGACGACGCGGCGGCTGCGGCGGCTTGCCAACATCGAACACAACCCCCACGTGAGCCTGCTGGTCGACCACTACGCCGACGATTGGACGCAGTTGTGGTGGGTCCGGGCCGACGGCACGGCCACCATCCACGCCGGCGGGCCGGCGATGGAGTCCGGACACCGGCTGCTGCGCGCCAAATACCCTCAGTATCAGTCCGTTTCGCTGAACGGGCCGGTGATCGCGATCGCGGTGCACCGCTGGTCGGGCTGGCACGCCTGACGGCAGACGCAATTGTGGCCGGCCCGTGGCCTTGTGTTGGGCCGCGGTTGGGGGAAAAGTTGCTTCTGGATCCTGTGAGCCAGGACACACCACGCTGGGCGCACCCCTCGGCGACGCGGCCGGGGAGAACTGGAGGAACGTCATGGCGGACAAGGCGAATGCTTCCCAGGGCGCGGCGGCCGCCCCCACCGCGAACGGTCCCGGCGAGGTGCGCAACATCGTCCTGGTGGGACCGTCCGGTGGCGGCAAGACCACCCTGGTCGAGGCGCTGTTGGTCGCCGGCGGGGTGCTGACCAGAGCGGGCTCGGTCACCGACGGCAGCACGGTGTGCGACTACGACGACGCCGAGATCCGCCAACAGCGGTCCGTCGGCGTTGCCGTCGCCTCCCTGGCCCACGACGGCATCAAGATCAACCTGGTCGACACGCCCGGATACGCCGACTTCGTCGGCGAGCTGCGGGCCGGCCTGCGCGCCGCGGATTGCGCGCTGTTCGTGATCGCGGCCAACGAGGGTGTCGACGAACCCACCAAATCGCTGTGGCAGGAATGCGACCAGGTCGGCATGCCCCGCGCCGTGGTGATCACCAAGCTCGACCACACCAGGGCCAATTACTCCGAGGCGCTGGCCGCCGCGCAGAACGCGTTCGGCGACAAGGTGTTACCGCTCTACCTCCCGACCGGCCTGCCGTCCTGCGAGGGCCTGATCGGATTGTTGTCGCAGACGCGCTACCGCTACTCCGGCGGAAAGCGGACCGCAGAGCAGGCCGATCCGGCCGACGCCGACCGGATCGAGGAGGCGCGTGGCACCCTGATCGAGGGCATCATCGAGGAATCCGAGGACGAATCGCTGATGGATCGCTATCTGGGTGGTGAGTCCATCGACGAGGCGGTCCTGATCGAGGACCTGGAGCGGGCGGTCGCCCGGGGTTCGTTCTTCCCGGTGATCCCGGTGTGCAGCAGCACCGGCGTCGGCACGCTGGAATTGCTGGAGGTCGCCACGCGCGGCTTCCCGTCCCCGATGGAACACCCACTGCCGGAGGTGTTTACGCCGCAGGGCGCGCCGCACGCGACGCTGACCTGCGACCCCGACGCTCCCCTGCTGGCGGAGGTGGTGAAGACGACGTCGGACCCCTACGTCGGAAGGCTGAGCCTGGTCCGGGTGTTCTCCGGGACCATCAGGCCCGACACGACGGTCCATGTGTCGGGCCATTTTGCGTCCTTCTTCGGCGCGGTCAACGGCAACGGCAGCACGCACCCCGACCACGACGAAGACGAACGGGTCGGGGTCCTGTCGTTCCCGCTCGGCAAGCAGCAGCGCCCGGCCACCGCCGTGGTGGCGGGCGACATCTGCGCCATCGGCAAGTTGAGCCGGGCCGAGACCGGCGACACCCTCTCGGACAAGGCGGAGCCACTCGTCCTGAAACCGTGGACGATGCCCGAACCGTTGCTGCCGGTGGCGATCCAGGCGCACGCCAAGACCGACGAGGACAAGCTGTCGGTCGGACTGGGCCGGCTGGCCGCCGAGGATCCGACGCTGCGGATCGAGCAGAACCAGGAGACACACCAGATCGTGTTGTGGTGCATGGGCGAGGCCCACGCCGGGGTCGTCCTCGACGCGCTCGCCAACCGCTACGGCGTCACCGTCGACACCGTGGAACTGCGCGTACCACTGCGAGAAACCTTCGGCGGCAAGGCAAAAGGGCATGGTCGCCACGTCAAGCAGTCGGGCGGGCACGGCCAGTACGCGGTGTGCGACATCGAAGTGGAGCCGCTGCCGGAGGGGTCCGGATTCGAGTTCGTCGACAAGGTGGTCGGCGGGGCGGTGCCCAGGCAATTCATCCCGAGCGTGGAGAAGGGTGTGCGCGCGCAGATGGAGAAGGGCGTGCACGCCGGCTATCCCGTCGTCGACATCCGGGTGACCCTGCTCGACGGCAAGGCCCACAGCGTGGACTCGTCGGACTTCGCGTTCCAGGCGGCGGGCGCCCTGGCGCTGCGGGAGGCGGCCGCGGCGACGAAGGTGAGCCTGCTCGAGCCCATCGACGAAATCTCGGTACTGGTCCCCGACGACTTCGTCGGCGCGGTGATGGGCGACCTGTCGGGCCGGCGTGGCCGTGTCCTCGGCACCGACACCGCGGGCCACGAACGCACGCTGGTCAAAGCCGAGGTGCCCCAGGTGGAGCTGACGCGCTACGCGATCGACCTGCGTTCGCTTGCCCACGGGGCCGCGTCGTTCACCCGCGGCTTCGCCCGTTACGAACCCATGCCGGAGGCCGCGGCCACCCGGGTGAAGGCCAGCGTCTGAGTCGTCAAGCCCCGGCGCCGAACTGGCCGGCGACGGCGCGGCGGTCCAGCGAGCCCTTCGCGGTATGCGGCAGCTCCGCCGCCTGCTGAAAGCTGGTCGGCACCTCGAAGGGGGCCAGCCGGTCCCGCCCGAACTCTGCGAGCTCCTCCGCGGTCGGTGCGACGGGGCCCCGGGGAACGATCACCGCGGCCACCGCCTCGCCGTACAGCTTGTCGGGGACCCCGAACACGGCGACCTCCAGCACGCCGGGATGGCTGCCGAGCACGCCCTCGACGCGTTCCGGGGAGATCTTCTCCCCGCCCCGGTTGATCAGTTCCTTGATGCGGCCGCGAATGATCAGCTCGCCGGACGCCGACAGCGTTCCCAGATCACCGGTGCGCAGCCACCCGTCGGTGAAATTTGCCGCGGTGATCGCGGGGTCGCCGAGGTAACCCCGGACGACGGTCGGCCCGTGCAACCAGACCTCGCCGACCTCTCCCGCCGGCACGGGCGAGCCGTCGGATCCGGCGATCCGGATCTGCGGCCCGGTCGACCGGCCGACCAGACCCGCTGTGGCACCGGGGTTTTCGTCATGGCCGATTTCGGTCGTCGCCACCTGATGGGTGGCCTCGGTCATGCCGAAGGCGCAGACCACCGGGGCGCCGAACGTGTCCTGCAGCTGCTGTGCCGCTTCGGCGGTGAGTGGCGCGCTGCAGCTGCGGATGAATCGCAACGCGGCGTTGCCGGGTCGGTCGCCTCCTGCCCGCTCCAAGAGGATCTGATGGATCGTCGGCACCGCCGTGTACCAGGTGGCGCGGACGGCGTCGACGTCGTCCCAGAAGGTGTGGGCCGAGAACCGTCCACGCGCGGGCAACAACACCGCACCGCCGGACACCAGGGTTGCCAGCAGCGCGGCGAGCAGCCCATGACCGTGGTAGAGCGGCATCACTGCCACCGTGGCATCGCGCGGTCCGAGGCCGTATCCGGCGATGATCGCCCGCACCGAGGCGGCGATGTTGGCGCGCGTCCACGGGACCATCTTCGGCACCCCGGTGGTGCCGCCGGTGAACATGATCATGGCGTCGTCGTCGCGCAGCCCCTGGGGCGTCGAAAAGCCCTGCGCCGGAGGTGCAGTCGCGGCCAGGCGCACCGCCGGGGCGCTATCCGTAGCACCGGCCGTGACCGCGAACGGCCACCACGGCAGGTCGCGTTCGCCTTGGTCGTCGGGCGCGTCGCCGTCGATCAGCACCGCCCTGGCCCCCACGGCCTCGCTGCGGGCGCGCTGCTCGCCGACCGGCAGGGCCGGATCCAGCGGAACCGCAACCAGTTCGGCCCGCGAAGCCGCCAGCAGTCCGACGACGAATTCAGCGTTGCTTGCGGAGCGCAGCGCGACACGGTCACCCGCGCGGAGCCCGGCCTGTCGGAGCTGCCCGGCCAGGTCGTCCACCAGCTGGACTAGATCGCGGTAGCCGAGCGGTATCCGCTCGGCGGTGACGACGAGAGCGGGCGCCTCCGGGGACCGGCGGGCCACCTCCTCGACCAGATCCACGATGCGTGCATCCGGGATCTCCGCCGACCCCGCGGCTTCGCTGCTGACGATCGCCTCAGACCTCATCGCTTCGCTCCTTTACGCTTCGCCGTCACAAGCAACTGCTCGAACCATGCCGGGTGAGCCTCCCACCCGTCCAATACCGAATCACTCACGGCCGATAACCAACGGCTATCGACGCCGCGAAACCGCGGCTGACTAGCGCCGATAGACGACATGTATCGGCGCATAGCGGCCCCGTCTTGGACACCCGCCGGGCCCCGGCGTCAAAGTAAGGGCGCAGGCTTTGCTTCACCTCCGACCAGACGTGAGGAGTCACCACCATGACCGCAGTTTCGGCATCCCCCGGCCAGGCGCAGGGGTCCGCGCGGCTGATCGACGGATTCCACCTGGTGGTGGAGGCGCTCAAGGCCAACGACGTGCACACCGTCTACGGGATCGTCGGCATCCCGGTCACCGACCTCGCCCGCGTCACACAGGCGTCCGGCATCCGCTACATCGGCTTCCGGCAGGAGGGTTCGGCCGGCAATGCGGCGGCCGCGGCCGGATTCCTCACCGGCCGGCCGGGTGTGTGCCTCACGACGTCCGGTCCCGGTTTCCTCAACGGGTTGCCGGCGCTCGCCAACGCCACCACGAACTGCTTCCCGATGATCCAGATCTCGGGATCGAGCGATCGGGCGCTGGTCGATCTGCAGCGCGGTGACTACCAGGACATCGACCAGCTCAACGCCGCACGGCCATTCGTGAAGGCGGCCTACCGGATCAACCGGATCGAGGACATCGGGCGCGGCGTCGCGCGCGCCATGCGCTCCGCGATCTCCGGCCGTCCCGGCGGCGTGTACCTCGACATCCCCGGCGACGTGCTGGGGCAAGCCATGGACGCCGCGGCCGGCGCGGACACCGTCTGGCGGATCGTCGACCCGGCGCCCCGGCAGCTGCCGGCACCCGAGGCGGTCGAGCGCGCGCTGCAGGTGCTGGCGCGAGCGGAGCGACCGTTGATCGTGCTCGGCAAGGGGGCGGCATACGCCCAGGCGGACAACGTGATCCGCGAGTTCGTGGAGGCCAGCGGTATTCCATTTCTGCCGATGTCGATGGCCAAGGGCCTGCTGCCGGATTCACACCCGCAGTCGGCGGCGGCCGCGCGCTCGCTCGCGATCGCACGCGCCGACGCGGTGCTGTTGGTCGGCGCACGTCTGAATTGGCTTCTCGGGCATGGGGATTCGCCGCAGTGGTCGGCGCACGCCAAGTTCATTCAGGTCGACATAGCGCCGGCGGAGTTCGACAGCAATCAGCCGATCGCGGCGCCCCTGGCCGGTGACATCGGCTCGGTGATGACGGCGTTGCGTGACGGCTTGGCCGCCCGTCCCGTCACCGCGCCCGCGGAATGGACCGGGGAGCTCGCCGAGCGCACCGCCCGCAATGATGCCAAGATGCGCGAGCGGCTGGCCGAAGATCCGCACCCGATGCGCTTCTACAACGCGCTTGGCGCGATTCGCGCTGTGCTGCAGGACAACCCGGAGGCGTACGTGGTCAACGAGGGGGCCAACGCGCTGGACCTGGCCCGCAACGTCATCGGTATGGAGCTACCGCGCCACCGGCTGGACACGGGCACCTGGGGCGTCATGGGCATCGGCATGGGCTACGCCATCGCCGCCGCCGTCGAGACCGGGCAGCCCGTGGTCGCGATCGAGGGGGACAGCGCGTTCGGGTTCAGCGGCATGGAAGTCGAGACCATTTGCCGCTACCGCCTGCCGGTGACCGTGGTCATTCTCAACAATGGTGGCGTCTACCGCGGCGACGAGGCACCCAACGGCTCCGACCCGGCACCGACCGTGCTCAACGCGCGGGCACGTCACGAGCTGATCGCGGAGGCCTTCGGCGGCAAGGGATATCACGTCACCACCCCGTCGGAGTTACGCTCTGCCCTGTCCGAGGCGATTGGCTCTCGCGGACCGGCGGTCATCGACTGCGAACTCGACCCGGCGGCGGGAGTGGAAAGTGGGCATCTGGCGAGCCTGAACCCGACCAGCAAGGCGGTCAACGCCGGTGGGTGATACGCGACAGTTGCACGTCGAAGAACTCGTTCAGCGACAGCTGCGCGGCGGAGGCGGCGAGCGCCCGGGCGATCGGCGACCCGGGGCCTGCGGAATTGGTCGCCAGGGCGATGTCCGCCGTGAGCACCGGGTCGACCATCTGCACCGCGCGGACCTCCGGGCCCAGCGGCGACGTCCACAACCAGGTGTGCGGCACGATGCACGCCCAGTTGCCCGCGGCGACCTGTGCGAATAGCGAAGCGACGGAGTCGGTTTCGACCTGGGGCGACACCTCTATGGCGTGGTCCGCGAATGCCTTGTCGATGATCTGCCGGTCCCGCATGTCCGCGGTGAGCAATGCCAGCGGCAGCTGGGCGGCCTCCGGCCAGGTCATCGTCGATGCGGCGGACCCCAACATGTCCGCGGGTGACAACAGCACATAGTGCTCCCGGTACAGCGGCACCAGATTCACCTCATGGGCCTCGTCGGGCTCTGCGTGCACGATCGCGGCGTCCAGTTCGAATTCCCGCAGCCGACGGTACAGTTCGGTGCCCGCCAGCCGGGAAAGGATGTGCACCTTCGCCAACGGGTGCTCGGAGCAGAACGCCGAGAGCACCAGCGACGCCGTCGTCGACGCCGTGGGCACCGTCCCCAACCGGAGCATGCCGGTGATGCCGGACCGCACCGCATGCACCTCGGCCTTGAACGCGTCGTGTTCGGCCAGAATCCGCCTGGCCCACACCACCAACCGCTCCCCTTCGGGCGTGAGGCCCTCGAAGCTGTGGCCGCGATTGATCAGGGTGACGTTCAGTTCCCGTTCCAGCTTGGCGATCGCGGCAGAGAGCGCCGGTTGGGAGACGAAGCATTTCTCGGCAGCGCGGGCGAAGTGGCGCTCCTGCGCGACCGCGACGAAATACTCCAGCTGACGGAAGAGCACCCGCACCTCCTCGGCCCGAAGGAGTTTTGCTGAGGCTAACGCGTCACCGGCGCCCCGGCCAATCAGCGGGCCGGCGAGGAAGCTCGGTGGAAAGCGGCGGCGCGGGCGGGCCGAACTCGGCCGCACCCCGAAAGCGACTGCGCTGGTGGGAAACCGCCCCGACGGCGGCAACCGCCGCGCAAGCGGGTCGTTTATCTCCAGCCCAAAATGGTAATCCCCGTCAGACCGGGCCAGGGTCCGCCATGAACCGAGCACCCAGTCAACATGGCGGAATCTACGCGATGATCGGATCGCTACCGCTGAGCGGCGAACCCGCCAGAGTTTGCTGAAAGCGGCAGCGCCGGGGCAGCCAGTAGAATAATCTGGTGTTTATCGCACCATACCGAAGGGTGGACGCCATGCGCCGCGGTGTTCGTTATCTGTTTGTTATGGTCGCGATCACGACGCTGAGCCTCGTCGGAGCGACCGGCCGCAGCCACGCCGCCATTCCCGCTCCCCAACCCATGCCCGGCATCGCCGCGGTTTTGCCGGCCGACGGCGCGGTGGTGGGGGTCGCGCACCCGGTGGTGGTGACTTTCCGGGCACCCGTCGGTGACCGCGCCGCCGTCGAGCGGTCCATCCACGTGACGTCGCCGAGCAACACACCGGGGCACTTCGAATGGGTCAAGGACGATGTCGTGCAGTGGGTGCCGAACCAGTACTGGCCTCCTCACACCCACGTCTCGGTGGGTATCCAGGCCCTCACGACGGGATTCGACACCGGTGACGCGCTTCTCGGCGTTGCGAGCATCTCCGGGCACACCTTCACCGTCAGCCGAAACGGCGAGGTGCTGCGCACCATGCCTGCCTCGATGGGCAAGCCCAGCCGGCCCACGCCGGTCGGCAACTTCACCGCCCTGGAAAAGGAGCGGTCGGTCGTGATGGATTCGCGGACCATCGGCATCCCGCTGAGTTCACCCGAGGGATACAAGATCACCGCCCAATACGCCGTCCGCGTCACATGGAGCGGCGTCTACGTGCACTCCGCGCCCTGGTCGGTCGATTCTCAGGGCTACGCCAACGTGAGCCATGGCTGCATCAACCTCAGCCCCGACAACGCCGCGTGGTACTTCAACCAGGTGAACGTGGGGGATCCGATTCAGGTCGTCGCCTGATCCTGGCGGCGCACGCGCCCTTTTGAAACGCGGCGTGATCCAACCTTCCCTCCCCTGTGACAACCGTCACAACGCTTGAACGGAAGACTGGCCCGCGACGGTGAGTTCCGGTAGGACGAGGACCCGAGCGAGAGGCTGTTCATGACCGGTGACGCGGCGCACGAAGAATCGAACGTTGCGGGTGCGAGCAGCGCGGCGCGCGAGCGGGTGGCCGACCGGATTAGCCGACTGGACGCGGGGGACGAGCAGTTCCGGAGCGCCAAGCCGGACCCGTCACTCCAGCGGACGGCCCGCCGGCCGGGACTGCGGCTGACCGAGATCCTGCAGACTTTCGTCGACGGTTACGCCGATCGTCCGGCGCTGGGCTGGCGGGCACGCTCGTTGGTCACCGATCCCGAAAGCGGCCGCACCACTGCGCAATTGCTCCCCCGGTTCGAGACCCTCAACTACCGCGATCTGTGGGCCAACGTAGGAGCGATCGCCACCGCATGGCGAAACGACACGGCTCACCCGGTGGCGCCCGGAGACTTCGTCGCCACAGTCGGTTTCGCCAGCGCCGAGTACCTGACCCTGGATTTGGTCTGCGGGTATCTCGGGCTGGTCGCGGTGCCCCTGCAGCACAATGCGGCGGCGTCCCGGTTGCGGCCCATCGTCGCCGAGGTCGAGCCGCGAGTACTCGCGGCGGGCGCCGGCTACCTCGACCTGGCCGTCGAAGCGGCGCTGGGCAGCGCGTCGGTGAGACGCCTGGTGGTCTTCGACTACTCCCCCCAAATCGACGATCAGCGCGAGGCTTTGGCGCGTGCGCGGGCGAAGCTTTCGGCCGCCGGCATGTCGGTGACGATCGAGACGTTCGACGAGCTGATCGAGCGCGGCCGCGCCCTGCCGCCCGAGCCGGCGTACGCCGGCGGCACCGACGAGCGGCTGGCCATGATCATGTACACCTCGGGCAGCACGGGGCTGCCCAAGGGTGCCATGTACACCGAGCGCATGCTGTGCAAGCTGTGGACCAACGAGCTGATGCCCGACTTCGCGGACACACCCGTGTTCAACGTCAATTTCATGCCGCTCAATCACCTCGGCGGCCGGATCCCCCTGTCGACTGCGTTCCAGGCGGGCGGCACCAGCTACTTCGTGCCCGAGAGCGACCTGTCCACGCTGTTCGACGACTGGAACCTGGTGCGCCCCACCGAAATGGGTTTGGTACCCCGGGTGGCGGAGATGCTGTACCAGCGGTACCAGAGTGCCGTCGACCGGCGGGTCGCCCAGGGGGCCGACGCGGAATCCGCGGAAGCCCAGGCGCGCACCGAGTTGCGCGAGCGGGTGCTGGGCGGGCGCATCGTCACCGCCTTCTGCGGCACCGCGCCCCTGGCAGCCGAGATGCGGGCCTTCGTGGAGAGTTGCCTGGAGGTCCATGTCCTCGACGGCTACGGGCTGACCGAGGTCGGGATGGTGACCAAGGACGGCCGGATCGCTGCGCCGCCGGTCTTGGACTACAAGCTCATCGACGTACCCGAGTTGGGTTATTTCCTTACCGACAAGCCCTTTCCGCGGGGCGAGCTGCTCGTCAAGTCGCTGACGGCCACGCCCGGATACTTCAAGCGCCCGGACGTCACCGCCAATGCCTTCGACGCGCAGGGCTACTACCGGACCGGTGATGTGATGGCGGAGCTGGAGCCGAACCGGCTCGCCTATGTCGACCGGCGCAACAACGTATTGAAGCTCGCCCAAGGCGAATTCGTCGCCGTCGCCAGCCTGGAGGCCGTGTTCAGCAGCGCGGCGCTGATTCGGCAGATCTTCGTCTACGGCAACAGCGAACGCCCGTATCTGTTGGCCGTCATCGTGCCGACCGCCGACGCGCTGGACAGGTTCGCCGGTGATGCCGACGGGATCAAGACCGCTCTGCACGAATCCCTGCGCCAGGCAGCCGGCCTCGCCGAGCTGCAGTCCTACGAGGTGCCCGCCGACTTTCTCGTCGAGGTCGAGCCGTTCAGTGAGGACAACGGTCTGCTGTCCGGGGTGGGCAAGCTGCTCCGGCCGAAGCTCAAGGAGCACTACGGCGACCGGCTCGAGCAGCTGTACGCGGACTTGGCCGCCAACCGGGTTTCCGAGTTGCGGGCGCTGCGAGAGGGAGCGGCGGATCGGCCGGTCATCGACACGCTGTCCCGCGCCGCCGAGGCGCTCCTCGGCCTCGCCGGTGGTCCGCCCGACCCCGACGCCCTGTTCATCGAACTCGGCGGGGATTCGCTGTCGGCGTTGACCTTCTCCAACCTGCTGCAGGACATCTTCGACGTCGAGGTGCCGGTGGGAATGATCATCGGTCCGGCCACCGATCTGGCTCAGCTCGCGGAATTCGTTGAGGCCGAGCGCCATTCGGGGTCACGCCGCCCGACGTTCGGGTCCGTGCACGGGAGGGACGCCACCGAGGCCCGCGCGACCGACCTCAGGCTGGACAAATTCCTCGACCCGAAGACACTGGCCGACGCCCCCACCCTGCCGCGGGCCACCGGCACACCGCACACGGTGCTGTTGACCGGCGCCAACGGCTATCTCGGCCGCTTCCTGTGCCTGGAATGGCTGGAGCGCCTCGCCGAGACGGGCGGAAGACTGGTCTGCATCGTGCGCGGCACCGATGCGGCAGCGGCCGCCGAGCGTCTCGAAGGTGTCTACCGCAGTGGCGACCCGCATCTGGTCGATCGGTTCCGCGAATTGGCGGCCGACCACCTCGAGGTCATCGCCGGCGACATCGGCGAGCCGAGCCTGGGGCTGGACCAAGCGACGTGGGACCGGCTGGCCCGCAGCGTCGACATGATCGTTCACCCGGCGGCGCTGGTCAATCACGTGTTGCCGTACGACCAGCTGTTCGGGCCCAATGTCGTTGGCACCGCTGAAATCATCCGCCTGGCGCTCACCGCACGCATCAAACCGGTGACCTATCTGTCGACGGTCGCCGTGGCCATGTCCGTCGATCCGGCCCAGTTCACCGAAGACGGTGACATCCGCACGATCAGCCCGGTGCGGCCGATCGGATCCGGCTACGCCAACGGGTACGCGAACAGTAAGTGGGCCGGAGAGGTGCTGCTGCGCGAGGCGCACGATCTCTGCGAGCTACCGGTCGCCGTCTTCCGGTCCGACATGATCCTCGCCCACAGCCGCTACGCCGGGCAGCTGAATGTTCCAGATGCCTTCACGCGGTTGATCTTCAGCCTGCTGGTCACCGGAATCGCGCCGTCGTCGTTCTACGAGCCCACCGGCACCGGCGACCGGGCCAGGGCCCACTACGACGGCCTGCCCGCGGACTTCGTGGCCGAGGCCGTGGCGGCGCTCGGCGAGCAGCTCGCGATGGCCCCCGACGAGCCGGAGCCGTCCGGGACGTTCCGCTCCTTCGACGTGATGAACCCGCACGACGACGGGATCTCCCTGGACGTGTTCGTGGACTGGTTGATCGCCGACGGCCACGACATCCGGCGCATCGAGGATTACCACGAGTGGCTCCGGCGGTTCGGCACGGCGCTCCGCGCCCTGCCGGACAAGCAGCGGCAACAATCCGTGCTGCCGTTGCTGGACGCCTACCACCAGCCGGAGCGGCCGCTGCGCGGGGCGCCGGCCCCGACCGACGTCTTCCGTGCGGCGGTCCAGGCCGCAAAGATCGGTGCGGACAAGGACATTCCGCACCTGTCGGCCGACTTGATCGCCAAGTACGTGTTCGACTTGCGGTTGCTCGGGATGGTGTAGTGGTTAGCCGGGCAAGCCCCTCATGATCGCGACCTCTTGCTTACGTCCGACGTCGACCGCACCTCCATGGGCGTTCCTTCCGCGTCTGACGCCGCTGGTGCCTTCGCGGCCGCGCCACCAGACGGGCACTGGGCGCCCGCCTTTGCGTGCCTATGCTGGCTGAGGGAAGGGATGCTCGCGGTGGGAGGAAACGACATGACGGCTGCTGCGGCGCGCGCCGTACGGTTCGACCGGTACGGGGGCCGGGAGGTGTTGTACGTGGCCGACATCGACATGCCTCGGCCCGGGCCCGGCGAGGTGGTGGTCGAGGTCCGCGCCGCGGGGATCAATCCGGGTGAGGCGGCTATCCGAAGCGGCGCGATGCATGAGATGTTTCCCGCGACCTTCCCATCCGGGCAGGGCAGCGACCTCGCCGGGGTCGTTACCGAGGTCGGCGCCGGGGTCACCGAATTCGCGGTGGGCGACGAGGTTTTGGGGTTCAGCTTCCGCCGATCCAGCCACGCGACCCACACGGCCGTCCCAGTGGGCCAGCTGATCCGCAAACCGCCCCAACTCAGTTGGGAGGTGGCGGGTTCGCTCTACGTCGTCGGCGTGACGGCGTACGCTGCCGTCCGGGCCGTGGCACCGCAATCGGGGGAGACGGTCGGCGTCTCGGCGGCCGCGGGCGGGGTGGGGGGCATCGCCGTGCAACTTCTCGCGCTCCGCGGGGCACGGGTGCTCGGCATCGCCGGACCCGACAACGCCGACTGGCTGCGCGCCCACGGCGCCATCCCGATTCCGTATGGGGACGGGCTGACCACTCGGCTGCGCGAGGCGGCACCATCCGGAATCGACGCGTTCATCGACCTGTTCGGCCCCGACTACGTGCAGCTTGCCGTCGATCTCGGCGTCGCACCCGAGCGAATCGACACCATCATCTCGTTCCAGAAGGCCGCCGAGGTGGGCGCCAAGACCGAAGGCAGCGCCGAGGCGTCCACGCCGGAGGTGTTGACCGAGATAGCCGGCCTCGTCGCCGACGGCGCGATCGATTTCGAGGTCGCCGCCACCTACCCGCTGGATCGGGTCGCCGACGCCTACGAAGAATTGGAGAAGCGCCACACCCGCGGCAAAATCGTTCTGCTGCCTACGGATTCACAATGACGCGGTGGGGCCGACGACTCCCGCCTGCACGATCTTGACCACCACCAGGGCTACCGCGACGACTAGATAAGCCCGCAGGGTGAACAGCCCCGCCCGGCGGACCGCGCGGCGCTCCGCGCGGGTGAGCGTTGGGGTGTCGTCGAGCTCGTCGACCTGCTCGGGATCCAGGCCGCCCCCGAGCGCCCGTGCGGCGGCCCCGGCTCCGTCGCGCCGATGCGGCCGAACGCACTGACGATGTCGCCGGCGGGTGGCGCGGCCGGAGTCGTTGGCGCGCTGACGGCGCCGAGGGCCTCGGATGACACGGGGGTCATGGTGTGTTCGCCCGAAGCGTCACCGGCGGTCGCCGGTCGAGGGGTGGCCGCCCAGCGAGGCCGTGACCACCGCGATCGGCATCCGCGACACGTACAGGTTCGCCCGCTCCTGGGGAGTCAGGGCGCTCCGCGCGTGCAGCTTGGTCGCCAGCAGGCGCGCCGACCGCAGCAATGCCCGGCCGCGCCCCCCGGTGCAACCGGTAACACGTTGTGTGACAACAAAAGCCATGATCTTCTCCTTCAGGGGAGGTCCGATCGGCTCAGATCAGGCGGACAGCGACGGCGAGCCGCGGGCGCGTTGAACGTGCCCGGATTGCCAGCGATGATCGCGAAAGCTCAAGCGGCAGAATGAATGCCGGAACCGGATCGGGACAAGACGGATTTCGGATAGGGACTATCGCCTGGACTCATCTCGCCCTCACCTCCTCACGGCCATGACACGCGCGGGTGTCATCACATGTCACCTGAACGAGGGAGGAGCGAATGCCGGCAACACGCCGCCGTCGCACCCCTCTCGTCGGGGCTTCGGCACTGCACGGCGTATCCGGAACTCCGTCGATGGCCGTTCCGGAAGCCACTTGGGCTCAACCCTTGGGTCCGGGAAGAGCTGTCCTGACCCGGGGCGTCTCTCGACGTTCGGGGTCAGTGGCCTGTGTCCGTGCAGACGCCTCACCTACCGAGGTGCTTGCGAAGACCTTTTTACACCGCGGCCCAGTGCCCGTCAAACTCATTTACGTAGCCATTGCGGCAGGTCGTGGCCACCGCCGCCGCTGCGCAGCCGCTCGCGCGCCGCCGACGCCTACCCTCGACGGCATGGCCAACACTCTCCAAGACCCGAAGGTCGCGTCCGTGCTCGACCGCATGTACACCGAAGCGCAGAACCAGATGTCGCTGTTGCGTCAGCGGATTGGTGACTTCGACCGGCCGATGACGGCGCAGGAGCGCGCCGACGCGATGAGCGAGTTCTACATCCCGGTCACGCCCGAGGCCGGCCGGTTGCTCTATGCGCTGGTGCGCGCGACCCGTCCGGCGACGGTCGTCGAATTCGGCATGTCGTTCGGCATCTCCGCCGTCCACCTGGCGTCTGCGGTGCGCGACAACGGCGCCGGCCGAGTGGTGACGACCGAGCTCAACGACTCCAAGATCGCCGCCGCAAGACAGACATTCGCCAGCACCGGCCTCGACGACGTGATCACGATCCTCGAAGGGGACGCGCTGGCCACGCTGGCCCCCCTGGACGGACCGGTCGACTTCGTCTTGCTCGACGGTTGGAAGGACTTGTACCTGCCGGTGATCGAGCTGCTCGAGCCGCGGCTGTCGACGGGCGCCTTGGTGGTCGCCGACAACGCCAGCGCCGCGGACACCCAACCGTATCTGGACCGGGTGCGTGATCCCGAGAACGGCTACGTCAGCTTCAACTTCGCGGTCCGGGACAGCGACAGCATGGAATTGAGCTGCCGCACCGGGGCTTAACGCAGCGATTCCTCGAGCCACGGCGTCAACCACTTCACCCCTTCGGGCGTGAGGTGGACGCCGTCGCTGCGCACCTTGATGCCGTCGACCTTGGCGGTGTAAACGCCGTCCGGGCAGAGCTTCTTGTTCAGGTCCAGGATCTGCACGTTGGGGTGATGGCTCACCGTCTTGCGCAGCATGGTGTTCCACAGATTGACCCGATCCGGTTGGTCCTCCGGATACAGTCGCCCGTCCGGCTTTTCGCCGCCCCTGCTGTAGGGCACCGTGGCGACCACCACGCGAACGCCGGTGGACCCCACGATGTTCAGCGCCCGCTCCAGCTCACCGTTGAGGTACGCGTCGAACGTGGGATCGCCGATGTGGGTCCACTGACCCTCGTTGACGCGGTCGACCGTTTCCCAACGGCCGATGACCAACAGCGCGACATCCGGTTGGTCCTGGGCGACCTGCGTCGCCCACCTGATCGGCCAACCGTCGCACTCCGGCCTCTGCTCCAGGGTTTGACCGATGTACCGATACGGCGTGCCGCGCACCAGGCTGCAGCCGATGACGGTGTGGTCGAGAAACGCGTATCCCGGCGTCGGCGGCAGGTAATGCATCCACGTCCACCCGATCGAATCCCCGAACACCGAAACGGTGAACGGCCGGTTGGGATCGCGGGGACCGGCGGGGCGGCCGCCGCCCGGCGGCGACGGGGACACGGCGGCGACCGCCGAGACTCCCGGCGGCAGGCCGGCCTCGCGCAGGCCGGGACCGGTCCCCACCGGGACCACCAGCAGGGTCACCGCGGCGGCGCTGGCCACGGTCGCCGCAGCCAACGGCAGCAGCGGTACCCGCGCCGGCCGCCAACGCCGGATCGGCTGCTCGATCAGCCACCAGGACGCCGCGGCCAGCGCCACCGTCGCAGCGCACCGCGCGGCGAACAGCGGCAACCCGTTCCATCCGGTGCGTTCGCCGTTGAGTGCCAGGAAGATTGGCCAGTGCCACAGGTAGACGCCATAGGAGATGGTGCCCAGCCACACCAGCGGGGGCGCGGCCAGGATGCGGGCGACCACCCCGCGCTGCTCCAAGGCCACCGGCGCCACCACGACGACGGACGCAACCGCGACCCCGATGAGCAGACCGTGGCGGAATTCGCCGCTGTCGCCGGTCGCGTAGTGGGTCGCCGCCGCGAGCCCCGCCAGCCCGACGAGCGGCAGAACGCGGGCGACGCGCCGCGCCCACCGGGTTCGGATCAGGCACCAGCCGCGGTTCAGCGACGGCCAGTCGCGAACCAGCAGAGCCGCCGCCGCGGCGCCGGTCAGCAACGCCTGCGCGCGGGTATCGGTGCCGAAATACACGCGATCCCGGGTGCCGTCGGACACCATCACCATGGCGACCGCGGCCGAAGCCAGGGCCCCCAGGGTGGCGATGACGAACGTCGCGAATCGGACATCGCCGACGGTCGCGCGGGTGAAGCGGCGCCTCGCGCGCGCGGCCAACACCAGCGTCACCGCGATCAGCAGCACCGGCCACACGAAGTAGTACTGCTCCTCCACCCCGAGTGACCAGGTGTGCTGCAGCGGCGAGGGCGGGGCACCCTGCGTGAAGTAGTCGGTCTTCTGGGCGACGAACCGCCAGTTCGCCACCCACAGGAACGCCGCGATCGCGTCGTCGCGCAGGCCGGTGAGGGAGCGGTCGGGAAGGAGTTGGCGGGCGGCGCCCACGGTGAGCACCATCAGCACCAGGGCCGGCAGCAGCCGCCGTGCGCGGCGAATCCAGAAGCCGGTCAGCTCGATACGGCCGGTGCGGCCGAGCTCGTCCAGAAGCAGCGAGGTGATCAGGAATCCGCTGAGCACGAAGAAGACGTCGACACCGATGAATCCGCCGCCCACCCCGGGGATGCCGCCATGGCCGACCAGCACCAGCGCGACGGCGATCGCACGCAGCCCGTCGAGCGCCGGAATCCCGCTGCGCCGCTCCGGCTTGTCCCAGATCGCCAGCCGACCGACCCTGCGCACGGGAGCGACCCACCGGGTCCGCCGACCACGGCGAGCCGGCGCGGTATTGATCCCGCCCGGCTCAGCACTCGCGGTTAGCGCGCCCTGACCACCTTGTCGCCCGGCGCCATAGTTGATGCCGATACGTCGCTGCCCCTCCTCTTGATCGGAGCCAGCTTAAAGGCGCCGGTGGCGCTTGCGCGGAAGACACGCAACGGTTTTCCGATTTCGTCGGAGAGTTCGAGCCCGCGGGCTGAGGGCCGGCAGCGGCGGCGCGTCGACACGAACGCGCGCGCGTGAGCGGCGCCGGTGCCCGCGCGGCTCGCGGCCGCCGCGACTAGGGTCGACAACGACCAATGATGATGCAGAGGAAGGCTCACCCATGCGCGGCGTCGTAATGCATGCCCCGGGGGACGTGCGAGTCGAAGACCGGGGTGATCCCGAGATAATCCATCCGACGGACGCGATCATCAAGATGTCGGCGACCTGCATCTGTGGTTCGGATCTGTGGCCGTACCGCGGCGCCGACGAGGTGCACAACGCCCCCATGGGACACGAATACGTGGGCATCGTGGAGGAGGTCGGCAGCGACGTCCGCAACGTCGCGCCCGGCCAATTCGTCGTCGGCTCCTTCGTCACGTCGGACAACACCTGCGAGATCTGCCGAGCGGGCTATCAGAGCCGCTGCGTGCACGGTGAACTCATGGGCAACATCGGCACCCAGGCCCAATACGCGCGCATCCCGCTGGCCGACGGCACCCTGGTGGCCACACCCGAGATGCCGCCCGCAGAGATGATCCCCAGCCTGCTGGCGGCCTCCGACGTATTGGGCACCGGCTGGTTCGCCGCGGTGGCGGCCGAGGCCGGTCCCGGCAAGACCGTCACCGTGGTCGGCGACGGAGCGGTCGGACTGCTCGGCGTCCTGGCCGCCAGGCAACTCGGCGCCGAGCGGGTCATCGCGATGAGCCGGCACCGCGATCGCCAAGCGTTGGCCCGCGAGTTCGGGGCGACCGACATCGTCGAAGAACGCGGCGACGAAGGTGTGGCCAGGATCAAAGACCTGACGAACGGCCTCGGCGCCCACAGCGTCGTGGAGGCGGTCGGCACCCAGCAATCGATGATGCAAGCGATCTCCGCCACCCGACCGGGCGGTCACGTGGGCTACGTCGGCCTCTCGCACGACGTCGCGCTGCCCGGCGATGAGCTGTTCTTCTCCATGGTGCACCTGCACGG
>NZ_LZJB01000209.1:0-1759 GCF_001666895.1 Mycobacterium sp. E3298 | reverse complement strand
GCCCGGCCAGCGGCGCGCCCGCGACGGGGCCCCCGACCTCGCCCGCCTGCCCCTGAACGCAGGCGTAGCCGCCCGTCTTCAGGGGAGCGGCTGCCGCATCCGGGCTCAACGCAAGTGCGGCTCCGCACAACCCAAGGCTGGCAACTACTTTCATGTTGAACCGATCGACGATCGCCATCAGCGCCGACTCTCCTTTAATTCGCGCTCACATATCTGATGCAGCAGATAACGAGCCAATTGTCGGTAGTCACCACGAAACGCCCGAGGCGGCGCACCGCGCCGTATCCAAATGGTGACGTCACAAGGGCGTCACGAGCCGGGTACGCGGCCGCGCAGGGCAAAGACCTCGTCGCAGCAACGTTGCGGTCTGGCCGATCCGAATTTTTCCGCAGCTCATTCCCAGGGAATTTTCGGCGACCCAACATGTCTTAAAGGTTCTATAGAGGTAAACGAACGGTGAACGATCAAAGGGAGGATCGCCATGCCGGGACAGCGGGCCTACGGCCGATTCATCAAGACAGCGCTAGTGAGTGGCCCCATCCTGGTGGCCGGTGTCGCGTTGGCAGGCCCGGCGCACGCGGACGCGACCACGTTCGTCAGCGACCTGCACAAAAACGGGATCCATGCGGTCAGCGGCGGTGACGCGGCGCTGGTGCAGATGGGCCTGAGCGTCTGCCAGCAACTGTCGTGGGGCGCCCCGCCGTCGCAGCTCGAGGGTCTGGCGTTGCAGCGCTCCGACAGCCGGCAGGGCGCCGGCGGGATCACCCCCCAACAGGCCGACGACGTGGTCATCGACGCCGTCCGCGATCTCTGCCCGGACGCATAGCCATCGGTCTTTGCCCACAATTCATCATCGGGATTTATCTTCCCCAGCGTGTTTGGCGGCGCTTTCGTGTAAAAGTGCATCATCCGCGATTCGGGCACGGGACGAAGGAGAACATTTCGATGGCAGCACAGCGGCCCTATGGCCGGTTCATGGGCGCAGCGTTCGCAGGCGCCCCACTTATGGCCGCGGGCATCGTCTGGGCCAGCCCGGCCCGGGCCGACGCGGTTGCCTTCATCAACGACCTGCACAACGCCGGCATCCACGCCGTCAATGGCGGCGACGACGCGCTGCTGCAGATGGGAGCGGACCTGTGCCAGCAGCTCTCCTGGGGCGCCTCCCCGCAACAGCTCGAGGGCCTGGCGATCCAGCGCTCGGACGCCGACCAGGGCACCGGCGGAATCAACGGCCGGCAGGCCGCGGACGTCGTGATCTTCGCCTTGCGCGATCTCTGCCCCAACGCTTAGCGGTGAGCTAAGTTGCGGGAATGGAGCTGAGCGCGCGCAACCTGGGCGCGCTCGGCATCCCCGTCCCGGCCTACGACCGCAGCCAAATCAGAGTCGGCATCGTGCATTTCGGCGTCGGCGGCTTCCACCGCGCCCATCAGGCCATGTACATCGACAGGCTGCTGGGCGACGGGCTCGCCCAAAACTGGGGAATCTGCGGTGTGGGCGTGCTGCCCGATGACCGGCGCATGCGCGACGCGCTGCGCGCCCAGAACCACCTGTACACGTTGATCCTCGAACACCCGGACGGCACCCGGGAGCCCCGCGTCATCGGCTCCATCGTCGACTTCCGTTACGCCCCAGACGATCCCGATGCGGTCATCGAGCTGCTCGCCGCCCCGACCACCCGGATCGTCTCACTCACCATCACCGAAGGCGGCTACCACCCGCCGCTGAGCGACGTCTACCCGCTGGTGGCCGAGGCGCTTAA
>NZ_LZJB01000208.1:0-751 GCF_001666895.1 Mycobacterium sp. E3298 | reverse complement strand
ACCAGCGCGACGGCCAGCACGACCATCGTGATGCCGCCGGCGACCTGGATCACGCGCTGGTGGCGACGGAACGCGGCGACCCGTTCGGCGACGCGTCGCCCGGCCAGCGCGAACGCCAGCAGCGGCACCGCGTTGCCCAGGGCGAAGGTGCCGGTCAACAGCAAGACGCCGGCCCCGATGGACTGCGTGCCGCCGGCGACCACGATCGCGGCGAGCACCGGACCGGCGCAGGGCACATACAGCGCGCCCAGCGTCAGCCCTAGCCCGAAACCATCGGTGTTGGGCCCGATTTGACGCTGCGGCAGGTACGCGAACGGCCGCTCGATCAGGTGCTGTAGCGGCGGGAAGATCAGCCCCAGCCCGATCAGCACCAGCACCACGAGGGCTGCCCACCTGATGGCGTCCTGCGGCAGGTGCAGCGCGGTCAGCAGCGCCGAGCCGATCAGCGTGGCCAGCGAGAAGCTGCACACCAGGCCCGCGATCAGCAGGTAGGGCCGCGCGGCCGAACTGATGCCGCGTGAACCGCTCGCGCCGGACAACAGGATCACCGGGAGCACGGGCAGGATGCACGGCGAGATCGCGGTGATGAGTCCGCCGAGGAATCCGATGAGCGCGATGGTGTGCATAGCTAGTTACACCTTTACCTGCGGGAAATGGTTCACGTGGCCCGGAACAAGTCACGTCCCGTGCGTTATGCAAATCACACAATGTGCGTTACGCTCGGCCGGTGGCGCAGTTAACCTTCCAGCGC
>NZ_LZJB01000207.1:0-5736 GCF_001666895.1 Mycobacterium sp. E3298 | reverse complement strand
CCGCGGTGATGACCGCCATGAACGCCGCACCGCCGCCCACGAGCGCCAGGGCGCCGCGGCGGCTCATCGTCGCGGGCGCCGGATCCGCGGCGACCAGCCCGTCCGGCTGCCATGGTTCGGCGCGGGTCTCGGCGCGGCCGGCGCGCAGCACGTCGCGCGCTGAGATCGAGCGCAGGCCGGACCACATGGCCGGGATCTTGATCGCGATGTGCACGACGAATCCTGCGATGAACACCCAGGCGCCGAAGTAATGCGCGGTGTAGAAGCTGAAACCGAAGATGTAGTCGTACTGGATGTTCAGCACGCCCGTGACGATCTCGAACAGGATGCCGCCGACCAGCATCAGCAGCGAAACCCGTTCCAGCAGTTGGGCTATGGACCGGGCGGGCGGCCACGTGAACAGTCGCGGGATCACCGACCACAGCTTGGCCAGCACCACCGGGATCAGGATCAGCCCGAGCCCGACGTGCAACCCCTGGGTCAGCCGATACAGCCACGACGGGTTGGTGGGCCAATCGAACGTCGGCAGCTTCAGCCATCCGACGTCGCCGGGGATGGCCTGGCCGAACCGCGGCCCGTAGGCGATGTACGACAGCAGCCCCGTGATGATGACGATCGGCAGCGTGACCAGCAGCACCGACCCGAATACGGATGTCAGCCATGGTCCCCGCAGCGGGCTGCGCCAGCGCTGCGCCCGCCCGACACCGGGCGGTGGGTGCTCATCCAGGAGGCGCCACAGCCGCGCGGGAAACCCGTAGCCACCGGAATCGGTCGGCTCGGTCTCTTCGGTGCTGGAACTGTGGACGCGGCGCATCATCGATGATCATCCACGAGCGCGCGCTGGAAATGGTTCACTTCGGTGTCTGTTCTCCGGAGTGGCAACCCCGCCGACTGCTGCTAGCCCTGGACCGTTGGCCGGATGGTGATGTCGCCGATCTCGACCTCGTGCGGTTGCTCGATGGCGAACGCGATGGCCCGGGCCACCGCCGCCGACGGCAAGCCGAATTCGGTCATGTTGCGACGGATCTGAGCGCGCATCGCCGCGTCGTCGATGGAATCGTCCAATCGGGTGTCGACGAATCCGGGTGAGATCGATGTGGTCCGCACGACGCCGTCGGTGGATTCCTGGCGCAAGCCCTCCATCAGGGTGCGAACGGCGTTCTTCGAGGCGGCGTACACCGCCATGGTGGGCACGATCTTGAGCCCCGCGGTCGACACCGTCGTCACGAAATGTCCGCGCCCTTGATTTCGGAAAACCGGTAGGGCCGCGGCGATCCCGTGCAGCACTCCCCGCAGGTTGACGTCGATCATCGCCGTCCATCCGTCGACGTCGAGGCCGGACACCGGCCCGATCTTGCTGATGCCGGCGTTGCTGATCAGGACATCGAGCCGGCCGAATTCGCCGGTGGCCGTCGCGACGAGCCGCCGAAGGTCTTCGGGTCGCGAGACGTCGGTGCGGCAGGTGACGGCGGATCCGCCCCGGTCGCGTATTTCCCGTGCGATCTCATCGAGTCGCTCGGCGCGGCGCGCGCCGATGGTCACCCGGGCACCGCGCTCGGCCAGCAGCAGGGCGGTCGCCTCGCCGATCCCGCTGCTCGCCCCGGTGATGGCCACGACCTGCCCGTCGATCCCCGTCATCGCGCAAAGGCTACCCAGCGGCCCGGCGACGGCAACTCGATGAGCGCGGCGCCGAGCGTCAGTCCTTGCCCCGCGGCGGCGGCTCCACCTCGACGCCGGTGGAATCGTGTTCGGGACCCGCGGCCGGGTGTTCGGCCGGCACCCGATCGCGGGACCGGGTGCCCTCGCTCGGCCGCTCGGGGTCGGGGCGGTGCACATTGCTGTGGTACGGGCCGGGCTTGGGGCGCGGCTTCCCGCCCGGGAACGCCAAGCGGAAGATGCTGCGGTGCACCATGAACCACTGCTTGCCGAACGGACCGGAGTTGTAGGGCAGCTCGTAGCGGTCGCAGATTTCCTTGACCTGCGGCGCGATCTCGGAATACCGGCTGCTGGGCATGTCCGGGTACAGGTGATGCTCCACCTGGTAGCCGAGGTTGCCGCTGATGATGTGGAACAGCGGGCTGCCCTCGATGTTCGCGGCGCCGAGCAATTGGCGCACGTACCAGCCACCGCGGGTCTCGTTCTCGGTTTCTTCCTGCGTGAATGTGTAGGTCTGGTCCGGGAAGTGGCCGCAGAAGATGATGGCGTGGGCCCAGATGTTGCGGATGACGTTGGCCACCGCGTCGGCGCCCAGGGTGCGCAGGTACGTGCTTTCCACGCCCGGCGCCACCTTGTCGAGGAACGACGCTGCTGCGGCGACGCGGCCCTTGTTCGACACCCGGCGCAGCCGGTTGCCCAGCCGGGACCGTGCCGGCTGTTCGAGCCGGCCGCGCAGCGCGAGCTGCGTGAGCGCGAACGCACCGGCGCTGATGGCCGGCCAGCCGAGGTAGTCCTTATAGATCTGCGCGCGCGCCTTGACCCCGATGCCCCGCAGGTCCTTGCGCACCTCCGACCACGGCTTCTCGCGCTTGCGGATCGCGTCGATATCCATGTCGTGGACGGCCACTCCCCACTCGAACAGGAGCGTGAGCAGCAGGTTGTAGATCGGTTGACCCAGGTAGCGCGGTGCCCATTTCTGGTTGGGGTCGATCCGCATGATCTCGTAGCCGAGATCCTTGTCCTTGCCGAGGATGTTGGTGAAGGTGTGGTGGATGTAGTTGTGGGAGTGCTTCCAGGATTCCGCGGTGGACGCGGTGTCCCAGTCCCACACCGACGAATGGATGTCGGGGTCGTTCATCCAATCCCACTGGCCGTGCATCACGTTGTGGCCGATCTCCATGTTCTCCAAGATCTTGGCCATGGACAGGCAGGCGGTACCCAGCAGCCACGCGGTCTTCGAGCGCGATGCCAGCAGCAGGACTCGCCCTGCCACCACGATCTGCCGTTGCGCCGAGATGACGTTCTTGATGTAGCGCCGGTCGCGGTCCCCGAGGTCGGCAAACACGTCATCGTGGATGGCGTCGAATTCCTTCGCGAGCTTTTCCAATTCTTGCTCGCTCAGCCTGGAGAGTGGATTCGCTCCGGCGTTCTTTACGGCCGTTGTCACGAGCCGCTCCTTTCGATCAGAGTTCGAGTTCGACGTCGCCCTCGGCGGTGTTGATGCAGATTCGGACGTCCTGCTCGGTCGGTTCGATCACGTCACCCGAGCGCAGGTCGCGCAGCTTGCCCGACTTCAGCGTCCCGACGCAGGTATGGCAGATTCCAATGCGACAGCCGAAGGCGAGGTTGAGACCGGCCTTCTCGCCGGCCTCGAGAATCGATGTGCCACCGTCACATTCGACTTCCTTGTCGCTGTCCAGGAAGCAGACGGTGCCGCCCTCGCCGGCGTTGGCGTCGCCGCCGATCTTCGGTTGGAACCGCTCGAAATGCAGCCGGTCGCAGTCCGCGTTCTCCTTCCAGTGCTCGATCAAGGCGTCGAGCATTTCCCCCGGGCCCGAGCAGAACGCCTCGCGCTCGCGCCAGTCCGGGCACACGTCGTCCAGGTCGCCGGGTGTGAGCCGCCCCTGTTCGGAGGTGAAGCGCAGATCGAGCCGCATGCCATCGTGCCGTTTCTCGAGCTCTTCGAGCGCGGGCATAAACATCGCCTGCTCGCGGGTGCGGGCGGAGTGAATGACCACGGCGTCGCGCATCTCGTCGCGGTGGTCGAGGTCGCGCAGCATGCTGATGATCGGGGTGATGCCGCTGCCGGCGCTGATGAATAGCATCTTGTCCGGCACGGGCTCCGGCAGGGTGAACACGCCTTCGATCTCGCCGAGCCGCACCAGGTCCCCGGGCTGAATCTTGTGCACGAGATACGGCGAAACCACGCCGCCGTCGACCCGCTTCGGCGTGACGCTGATCAGCCCGTCGTCGGGCGTCGGGTCCGATGTCAGCGAATACGCACGCCAGTGGTACACGCCGTCGATGACCACGCCGAGGCGCACGTACTGACCGGGCTTGTGCCCAGGCCACTCGTAGCCGGGCCGGATCAAGACGCTGGCGGCCTCCGAGCCCTGCTGCTCGATGGCCTCGACCTTCCCGCGCAGCTCCTTGGTGGTCCACAGCGGGTTGATCATCTCGAGGTAGTCGTCCGGCTGCAGCGGGCTGAACAACCGGCGCACCGCGCGCAGGAAGAGCCGGCGCCCGCGTGGGACCTGGGGTTCAGCGCCGCGTTCCGCCATGCCGCTAGAGTACACAGTTGTATACCGAGTTTAAACGTCTGGTTTGAATTCGCTTGTCATACATTGTTTGACAGTCGCACAACGACACCACTAAAAACACACAACTGTTCACTAGTCGTGAGTGGGATTCGGTCAGGTCAGACGCAGCGACACACGTTACTGTGACGTGCCCCACCCGTGCCGCGCCCAAACATTTGTTCAGAGGATTCACAGCCAACCGGCTCAGCGCGCCGGCCATCGCCGGCGCCTATTGTTCGTTGTGTGCTGATCGGCTTCCTCCTCGCGCTGGGCTGCTCGGTCTGCTACGGCACGGCGTCGGTGCTGCAGGCGGCGGCGACCCGGTCGGTGGAAGCCGGCAGCGGCTCGGGTGTCGACACCGTGCTCCTGATGCGCGCCGCCCGGCAATGGCGGTACATCGTCGGCGTCGGCCTCGACGGCGTCGGCTTCCTCCTCCAAGTGGCGGCGTTGCGCCTGGTGCCGATTTATGTGGTCGCCGCGGCGTTGGCGGCCTCGATCGCGGTCACCGGCATCGCGTCCGCGTGGCTGTTGTCGGCGCGGCTGTCGCGCGCCGAGTGGACGGCGGTGGCCGTGGTGTGCGTGAGCCTCGTCGTGCTCGCCCTTGCGGCCGGGCCAGGGCACTTCCGGCGCGCCCCGGCGGGGCTCGGCTGGGCATTGCTGGGCGTGGTCGCCGCGATATTCCTCGCCGGCGCGGTGGCGGGCCGGCTACCGGACCGGCCGCGCGCGCTCGCGCTCGGCCTGGCGGCCGGAACCGGCTTCGGGGTCATCGAGGTGGGCGTGCGGCTGATCGAGGTGATCAACCCGACCCACCGCGCCTTCTACACCAATCCGGCGCTGTACGCGGCGGCCGCGGGCGGGGCGGCCGGTTTCTTGCTGCTGACCTCTGCGCTGCACCGCGGATCGGTGACCACGGCCGTCGCCGGGATGGTCGTCGGTGAGACCATCGCACCCGCGTTCGTCGGCGTGGTGTGGCTGGGCGACAGCGCCCGCGACGGCCTGGGCTGGCTGGTCGTCGCGGGCTTCGTGGTGGCCGTGTCCGCCACGCTCGTGCTGGCGCGCTTCGGCGAAGCGCCGCAACCGCAGGCTGAATCGGTCACCTGACTCAGGGCGTCGCGGCGGTGGTCGCCTCGTGGCCGATGGGATTCCCCGCCGCGAGACTGTAGGCCGTGCCGCGCGCCGGGCGCGTCCACAGCACGCCGCCCTCCGCGCTGATGCCCGCGGCCATCAGCGCGCGCTTGACGATCTTATTGGTCGCCGTCGTCGGCAGGCCGGCGTTGATGCGCACGTAGCGCGGCCAGGCCTTGGGCGACAGGTCCGGTTGCGCGGCAAGGAAAGCCGCGAACTCGCCGGGCCCCAGCTGCGCCCCGTCGCGCAGGACCAGGGCGGCCATTACCTGGTCACCGACCCGGTCGTCGGGCACCGCGTACACCGCGACCTGGCTGACCCCGGGCAGCCGCTCCAGGATCCGCTCGATCGGGCCGGCCGCCAGGTTCTCACCATC
>NZ_LZJB01000206.1:0-603 GCF_001666895.1 Mycobacterium sp. E3298 | reverse complement strand
CGGCATCCTGGGCCCAAAACTCGCCGTACTGGGCCTCCAACTGCGCGATCGCCCCGGTGTTCTGCCCGATCACGTTGGTGGCCTGCAACTGCTGCACCAACGCCCGGTTGGCCGCGATCACCGGCGGTGGCACCACCGCGGCGAACGCCGCCTCATAAGCCGCCGCCGCCGCGGCGGCCTGCACCGCGGCCTGCTCGGCCTGCGCCGCCGTGCTGGCCAGCCACTCCGCATACGGGGTGGCCGCGGCCGCCATCGCCGCCGAGGCCGTGCCCGCCCACTCCTCACTGGCCAGCTGAGTCACCACATTCTGATAACTCAACGCAGCCGACTGCAGCTCCGCGGCGATCGCATTCCACGCCGACGCCGCCGTCACCGATTTATCGTCAGTCAATACCCGAGCCAAGCGGCCAAGGTTAAGGAGTAATTCGTGTTTGATTTTGGGGCGCTTCCGCCGGAGGTTAATTCGGCGCGGATTTATGCCGGTCCGGGGTCGGGGTCGTTGATGACGGCGGCGTCGGCGTGGAATGCGATCGCCGCGGAGCTGCAGTCGGCTGCGTTGAGTTATCAGAATGTGGTGACTCAGCTGGCCAGTGAGGAGTGGGC
>NZ_LZJB01000205.1:0-2281 GCF_001666895.1 Mycobacterium sp. E3298 | reverse complement strand
ATGGGCGCGATCCACGGCGACAACGACACCGGCCATCGGATCGGCGGTGGCCGTGGTGAACTGGCGATACGCCGCGGACGTGGGTAGCGACCACAGGGTGGCCGTCACCAACTGGGCGCCGCCCAGGATCATCGCCGCCACCAGCCCGGTCGCCTCGTCGAATTGGTAGTCCCCACCCGAGCCGCAGGCGAGCAGGGCCACCCGCGGCGGCATCGGCAGCGCTAAGGACATCAGGTCCGAGGCGGTCAGCGGGCGGTGATCGCCGATAGCCTCGGCGTCGCCGGGTATCTCGGCGGTGTCGGCGAGGTGCAGCGCGGCCCGATCGGCCTGGCCGTCGGCCGAACTGGCGTGGCCCACATACAGCAGCCTGCTCGGCGCAAGGGTCAACAGCTTGGCCAGCCACGTGCGGTCGGCATCCTGGCGACGGAACAATTCGACCGCGGCGTCCACGGACGGCAGCACCGGCCGGTGCTCCAGCACGTCGGTGAAGTATTGTGCCAATGGCGTTGCAGGCGAGGGCCTGCCGAGCACCGAGCCCAGCGCCGAGTCGGGGCGCTGTCCCGGCACCCGGGGATCGAGCACCAGGAGCGGCGGACCGTCCTTCCTCGCGCCCCAGGAGACCGTCACCCGCGGCGAGTGCACGATATTCGGCGGGACCGCCAGCAACACGTCGACCAGTTCCATCAGCCGGTGACCGTCGGTGTGCTTTTCGATATCGGCGAGCTGCCACGGGATTCGGGCCGCCGTCCGGCCGCTTGCGGTGATGGCATCCTGGCGCGCGCGCACCAATTCTTCCTTGCTGGGCCCCGATTTCGGCAACGCCAGCAGTCCCCAGGGAACCCGAGCCAGCCGCGCGCTGGGCGAGACGAACAGCACCGCCCGCGGCTGGGTCACGCACTCGGTCAACAGCTGCCAGCCGGGGGAGCCGATCAACAGCACCCCGAGGATGTAGGCGAGCGTCAGCTCTCTGTCCGGCGCCGCGAAGGGCCCGGTGGTCAGCGCGCGCTCGATGGCGTCGCGCCGTCCCTCGGTGCCGTACGGCTCGGGCAGGGCGCTCACCAGTTCGTCGAGCGCGGCCAGCAGCAGCGGCTCTTCGATGACCCAGTTGACGGTCCGCGACGGCTCCCCGACGACCCGCAAGCTGGCGTAGGTGGCGATCCCGACGTCGGCATACCTCAGGATCAGCGTGGTTCGATCGGTCTCGCTCATGGCCACGTCGACCAGGCCGCCTCGGCCGCGGTGACCGCGCGGCCGTAGCGCTGGAGAGCCAGCTCACGATACTGGCTCAGGATCGGCTCCGCTTCGGGCTGCATGCGCAGCGGCGGCAACGGCCCGAGCCGGGTCAGCGATGCGCCACCGGTAGCCGGCGAGCCGGCCGCCGCCAGCGCGGGCGCGGGCTCCAGATCGGGATCGACCGGGACCGCTGGGGTGGCCGTCGATGCCCATTCGCCGGTGCGCGGCCGCTGGTCACCGGTATCGAAAGTCCCGCGCGCGCTGTGGTATTCGACCAGTTGGCTGATCAGCTCGGTGTTCTCCCATTCCCAGGCGACGGCGAAGGCGCCGGCCAGGACGGGGCCGGAAACGGTGGTGGCCCAGCGGGATCTCGCGTCGGCGTCGGCGATCGAATACCGCACCGAGTCAACGGCCAGCGCTGCGGGAACCTTGAGCTCGGCGGCCTGCTGGAGTTTGGTCATGCCGCGCCGGTATTTTTCGGTGCCGACCTCGCCGTGGAGGATTCCGAGCCCCTCCGCCTGGCGCGCCTCCGTCTCCTGCAGCGTCTCGTCGGGATCGCCCGAGCTGTCGAAGCCGAGGTCGGCCAACGCGTCCGCGCGCCACACGGTTCCGAGATGATTGTCGAGCAGCGCGTACTGTAGCCAGCTGCTGCGCGGCGACGAGTCGAGCAGTTCACGGGCCTGGGCGATCAGCTCGACCGCGTCGGCGAAGCGGCTCCAGAAGATCGCTATCCAGCTACGTTGCAACAGGATACGGTGCAGATACAGCGGCTTTCCCAATTCCCGCCAGTGCCGCTCGGCGTGTCCCCAGCATTCGTCGGCGGCTTCCAGCTTGCCGGCCCCCAGTCGGGTGAGTCCCATGAAAAGCCAGCAGCGGGCGGCGTCGTGGGCCCGGTCGTGACGGGCGATGACGGGGTAGGCCTCGGAAACCAGTTGCTCGGTGCCGGCGTGGTTGTTGGCCGCCCAGCACGCCGCCGCCCGCTCCAATTGCGCTCGCGCCGTGGCAAGCTCCCAGCCGTTGGCCTGGGCCCGGGCTTCCGCGCGGCGCA
>NZ_LZJB01000204.1:0-906 GCF_001666895.1 Mycobacterium sp. E3298 | reverse complement strand
CAGCCCGATGCTCGTCAGTCACCGAAACCCCATGAGACCGCAGAGAAAGGAAGCACCATGAGTATGTTGGACGCCCACATCCCGCAGTTGGTGGCCGCGCAGTCGGCCTTCAGTGCCAAGGCGGCGTTGATGCGCAGCACCATCAGTCAGGCCGAGCAGGAGGCCATGTCGGCACAGGCGTTCCACCAGGGCGAGTCCTCGGCCGCGTTCCAGGCCGCGCACGCCCGCTTCGTCGAGGCAGCCGCGCGGGTCAACACCCTGCTCGACATCGCCCAGGCCAACCTCGGCGACGCCGCGGGAACCTACGTCGCCGCCGACGCCGCCGCGGCGTCCGGCTACAACGCCTTCTGATCGAGCTTCAGCCGCCAACAACCGCGAAAGGACTTCTCATGTCCCAAATCATGTACAACTACCCGGCGATGTTGAGCCACGCCGCCGACATGGCCGGCTACGCCGGCACGCTGCAGGGGCTGGGTTCGGACATCGCCAGCGAGCAGGCCACGCTGTCCAACGCCTGGCAGGGCGACACCGGTATGACCTACCAGGCCTGGCAGGCCCAGTGGAACCAGGCGATGGAAAGCCTCGTGCGGGCCTACCAGTCGATGGCCAGCACCCACGAGGCCAACACCACGTCCATGCTCGCCCGGGACCAGGCCGAAGCCGCCAAGTGGGGCGGTTAGTTCCTGTCAGATGAGTGCTGAGCCCAACGCCGTCGAGCTGACGGTCGAGGAACGCCTGGCGTTGCGTGGCATCGGTGTAGGGCGAGGTGATCGCCAGCACCCACGGGAAGCTACCCGCCCCAATGGTTTCCGCTATGAACCAGGCGTGATCGACCGTCAGCTCGCGGGCGTCGGGCTCAGGACGCATCTGACAGGAACTAACCGCCCCACGTGGCGGCTTCGGCCT
>NZ_LZJB01000203.1:0-6030 GCF_001666895.1 Mycobacterium sp. E3298 | reverse complement strand
GCCTCTGATGCTTGGCGGGTGATGCGGTTCCATGCACCTCGGCCCCGGCCGCTTTCGCGAACTGAACGGCCGCGATGCCCACGCCGCCGGCCGCGGCATGCACCAGCACCCGTTCACCGGCGCGCAGCGACCCGTACCCGTGCAGGGCGGCCCACGCGGTCGCGTAGTTGACCGGGACGGCGGCGCCCTGTTCGAAGCCCATCGCGGCCGGCAGCGGCACGGAGTCGCTCGCCGTCACGTTGACGACCTCGGCGTAGCCGCCGAACCGCGTGCCCGCCAGCACCCGTTCGCCCACGCGGCCGGGATCGACGCCCTCGCCGACGGCCTCGACCGTCCCGGCGACCTCGTAACCGACCACCGCCGGAAGTTTCGGCGCGTCTGGGTACAGGCCGACGCGGGCGAGGTGATCGGCGAAGTTCACCCCCGCCGCGCGCACCGCGACCCGCAGCTGTCCCGGGCCCGGTGGCGGCGGATCGGGCCGCTGCTGCACCCGCAGCACCGATGGATCGCCGCGCTTGGTGATGACGACTGCACGCATTGCACTTCCTCCCCGGCGGCTCAGGCCCGGTTGACGGCGTCGGCCAGGCGGGGGAGGACGACGCCGGACCAGCCGGGCTCCATCCGCCGGAAGGCGTCGGCCATCCTCTTGTCGTCCAAGTCGAAACCGCTGTGTTCCAGGAACACTCGGGTGCCGTCACCCTCCGGCTCCAGGCGCCAGGTGAGCGTCCACGCGGGCGTGAAGGTGTACACGAACCGGCGCGGGGGATCGACCTCGAGCACCTTGCATGGCTGCGTGCCGTAGCCCGGCATGTCGAGGGTGAACTGGTGGCCGACGACCGCGGCCACGTCGCCCTCGGCCCACCACAGCCGCAGCAGGTCCGGCTCGGTCAACAAGCGCCACACTTTCGCAGGCGGGGCGGCCACGAACTGATCCACCCGGATCGTCGCGGGCGTCGACGTCTCGGTCATTCCCACTCCTCTGCCGTCTCGGCGAGTTTGGCCAGTCGTGCTCGCCAGAACTTCTCGAACGGATGCAGCCACTCACCGAGTTGCGCCAACGGTTCCGCGGTCAGGTGATAGATGCGATGCCGGCCCTGCGGCTCGTCGGCCACCAGCCCGGCGTCGCGCAGAACCTTGAGGTGCTCGGCGACCGCGGGGCGGCTGAGGTCGAACCGCTCGCAGAGTTTCCCGGCGGACAGCGGCTGGCGGGACAGGATCTCCAGGACTTCCCGCCGCACGGGATTGGCCAGCGCGAGGAAGACGCGGTCGGTGCCAGCCACGCCCGGCAATATATGTCGGATATTTCCGACGTGTCAACCATCCCGGGCGCCCGCAGCGGGCCGCGGTGACCGCTATCTTCCCGGTTATGCACTTCGCCTGGGAGCGGCTGACACCCAGCGTGCAGCGCTGCCGGCTGGCGTTCTGCGACGTGACCGTCGCCCTGGTGCGGGGCCGCACCGGCGCGCTGCTCGTCGACACCGGCACCACGCTGGTCGAAGCCGACGCGATCGCCGCCGACGTCCGCGAGCTCGCGGGACGACCGGTCACGCATGTCGTGTTGACGCACAAGCACTTCGACCACGTCCTGGGCTCTTCGGCGTTCGGCGGAGCTGAAATCCTTTGCGCCCCTGAGGTCGTCGAATACTTGTCGTCCGCCGTCGATCGCCTTCGTTCGGATGCCGTCAGTTATGGCGCGGACGCCGCTGAGGTCGACCGCGCGGTCGCGGCGCTGAAGCCACCGCGGCGCGGCGTCCACGACGCGGTCGTCGACCTGGGCGACCGCTTCGTGACGATCGCCCACCTGGGCCGGGGACACACCACCGCGGACCTGGTCGTCATCGCGCCCGGCGTCGACGGCGAAGACGACCCGGTTGTCGTCTTCACCGGTGATCTCGTCGAGGAGTCCGCCGACCCCGATATCGATGCCGATTCCGATCTGGCCGCCTGGCCGTTCACCCTCGATCGGATACTCGCGGCGGGCGGACCCGAAGCCATCTACGTGCCGGGCCACGGAAGCGTCGTCGACGCCGGTTTCATCCGCCGCCAGCGGGATTGGCTGGCCCGACGAGCGGGCCTCGAGCCGGGTTAGACGCGCGGGCCGGTGCAGGCGGCGATCAGGGCATCCGGGTCGGTGACACTGACCCATAACTCGCGCAGCGAAATCGTTCGGCCCACGGCTTTCGCCTCCACCGGTGGCTCAATCGTCAAGGCCACCAGGCCCTTACCCGAACCGTTGACGAGCCAGCGTCCACCCGAATAGTGCACCCCCAAGGTGAAGACCCGGTCGTCCGCCCGCTCGGCCCGGGTGATCGACGCCAGCGGTACGTGAGCGTCGAATGCCCAACCCATCTTGACGTGTAGGGTGCCGGCATCCACCCTGAGCTCGCTGCGCTTGGGTCCCATTCCGACGGGAACCGAAAGCGGTAGATACCACCGGTCATAGCGCAATTCCGTCTGCACGGCGATTACCCTACCTCTTGTTTGCTGGATTCGCCGGTTTTTCGTATTTCAACTCTTCCGGCCAGTCAGGGCAAGAGCTGGATGCTATCGACAACCATTGCAGCACAAAGATTCTCATCGAATCCGAAATGCGAGCGCCGGTTCGGGCCGTTGCGGCGATACCGACGATCTTGTGTGCCCGGCGGCCTCGTGGCGCCGGCGCGGGCCGGAGTAGGGCAGTTGGCAACAGTTTTGGCACGGGTCTTTCGACCCCTGATTTATCCCTCACCCCCGGGGATAGACTCACGTTCAAGGGAATCGTGCCGAACAGGGAGCGTAGGGCCATGGCCATCATTGACTCGGACACCGAAGTCCGGACCTCGTACGAAGACGACATCGCCGCCACCCAGCGATACATGGACGGCCCGCGGTTCGCCGGAATCACTCGTCTCTACACGGCCCGCCAGGTAGTGGAACAACGCGGCACGATCCCCACCGACTACATCGTGGCGCGCGAGGCGGCGGCGGCCTTCTACGACCGGCTTCGCGAGCTGTTCGCCACCAAGAAGAGCATCACCACGTTCGGGCCCTACTCGCCGGGCCAGGCCGTGGCGATGAAGCGGATGGGCATCGAGGGCATCTACCTCGGCGGCTGGGCAACGTCGGCCAAAGGCTCCACCACCGAGGACCCCGGCCCGGACCTTGCGAGCTACCCCCTGAGCCAGGTGCCCGACGACGCCGCGGTACTCGTCCGCGCCCTGCTGACCGCCGACCGCAACCAGCAATACCAACGGCTCAACATGAGCGAGGCACAGCGAGCCAGCACGCCCGCCTACGACTACCGCCCGTTCATCATCGCCGACGCGGACACCGGCCACGGCGGCGATCCGCACGTGCGCAACCTCGTCCGCCGCTTCGTCGAGGTGGGCGTCGCCGGCTACCACATCGAGGACCAGCGCCCCGGCACCAAGAAGTGCGGCCACCAGGGTGGCAAGGTGCTGGTGCCCTCCGACGAACAGATCAAGCGGCTCAACGCCGCTCGCTTCCAGCTCGACGTCATGCGGGTGCCGGGGATCATCGTCGCCCGCACCGACGCCGAGGCGGCCAACCTGATCGACAGCCGCGCCGACGAGCGCGACCAGCCGTTCCTGCTCGGCGCCACCAACCTCAACATCCCGTCGTACAAGGCCTGTTTCCTGGCGCTACTCCGCCGCTTCTACGAGCTGGGTGTCAAGGAACTCAACGGCCATCTCCTCTACGCCCTGGCGGATTCGGAGTACGCCGCGGCCAGCGCCTGGCTGGAACGCCAGGGCATCCAGGGACTGATCTCCGAGGCCGTCAACGCCCGGCGCGAAGACGGGCAGGGTTCGATCGACGACCTCTTCGACCAGGTCGAGTCGCGGTTCGTGGCGGCCTGGGAGGACGACGCCGGCCTGATGACCTACGGCGAGGCCGTCGCGGAGGTGCTCGAATTCAGCGAGAGCGAAGAGGACGAGCCGGTGGGCATGAGCCCGGCGGAATGGCGGCAATTCGCGCAGCGCGCGTCGCTCTACGCCGCACGGGAGAAGGCGAAGCAGCTGGGCGTCGACCCGCCGTGGGACTGCGAGCTGGCGAAGACGCCGGAGGGCTACTACCAGATCCGCGGCGGCATCCCCTATGCGATCGCCAAGTCGCTGGCCGCGGCGCCGTTCGCCGACGTGCTCTGGATGGAGACCAAGACGGCCGATCTCGCCGACGCCCGGCAGTTCGCCGAGGCGATCCACGCCGAGTTCCCCGAGCAGATGCTGGCCTACAACCTGTCCCCGTCGTTCAACTGGGACACCACCGGCATGACCGATGAGGAGATGAAGCGCTTCCCCGAGGAGCTCGGCAAGATGGGCTTCGTCTTCAACTTCATCACCTACGGCGGCCACCAGATCGACGGCGTCGCCGCCGAGGAGTTCGCGGCGTCCCTGAGGCAGGACGGCATGCTGGCGCTGGCTCGCCTGCAGCGCAAGATGCGCCTGGTGGAGTCGCCGTATCGCACGCCGCAGACGCTGGTCGGCGGGCCGCGCAGCGATGCGGCGCTGCAGGCGTCCTCGGGCCGGACCGCGACCACCAAGGCGATGGGCAAGGGTTCGACCCAGCACCAGCACCTCGTGCAGACGGAGGTGCCCAAGAAGCTGCTGGAGGAGTGGCTGGCGCTGTGGAGCGAGCACTACCAGCTCGGCGAGAAGCTGCGCGTGCAGCTGCGGCCGCGCCGGCCCGGCTCGGACGTATTGGTGCTGGGGATCCACGGAAACGGGGACGAGCAGCTGGCCAACGTCGTGTTCGACCCGATCAAGGATCGGCACGGCCGCAGCATCCTCACGGTGCGCGACCAGAACACGTTCGCCGAAAAGCTGCGCCAGAAGCGGTTGATGACGCTGATTCACCTATGGCTGGTGCACCGCTTCAAGGCCGACGCGGTGTATTACGTGACGCCGACCGAGGACAATCAGTATCAAACGTCGAAGATGAAGTCCCACGGCATCTTCACCGAGGTGAACCAGGAGGTCGGCGAGATCATCGTCGCCGAGGTGAACCGTCCGCGCATCGAGGAGTTGCTGAAGCCCGATCGCGTGGCGCTACGGAAGCTGATCACCAAGGAAGACTAAGGAGCGGCCCTCGAGCGAACCGCGGTTCGCTCGAGTTCTGCCTACGCCATCGCTCAGAGCGGGGCTTTGGCGTCATGCCGCGAGCGGACTATCCAATTTACGAATAAGAAAGTTTCTTACCGGCGCATAACCAGAATCCCGCATAGCAACAGTTGTCCGCGGATACGATTTGACTCGCCGATGGTCCATTAGCCCGAGATGGGCCATCGGCTCCTAACGCGCCCCGGTTCCGCGCAAGCGTCTCGTCACGCCAAGTCCCGTTTCCTCAGCCCTTTACCGCTACTGGCGGCCAACGGGGTGCACCGCGCATGGGTGACGGCAAAAACTTGTCTGGAGCAACAGTTGCACAGGTGTAGAATTTGGGTATGGATGCGCGCCACCTCCAGACGCGCACAAAGGGAAGGGAGTGGCTGATGAAGGCGCAGATGAGAACGGCGGTTGCGGTGTTCGGCGGGATGGCCGCGGTGGTCCTGGCGGTCGGATTCGGCGGTTTCGGCGTCAGCCCGACCGCCGGCGCGGCGACGCACGCGACATCCGGGATCACGGCGGCACCGACGGTCGCGTCCGGTGCCCACCCGGCCACCCTGGCGGGCTGCGTGTCCGGTCTCGACTGCTAACCCGACCTCCTTTTCTCCGATGGCCCATCCCGGTGATGGGCCATCGGCGTCTCCGCGGGTTGGAGCCCCCGCACCGCGACCCGTTTGCCCGGCCGTGTGCCGGGGTAAGGAGAAGTGGACCAGTTGCCGTGGTGCAAGTGGGGATTGGGGACTTCCAGATGAGATCTGCAGCCAGAAACTCGGTCGCGCTCTTCGGTGGCGCGGCCATGCTCGTGCTCGCGGTCGGATGCGGCGGCGGCAACAAGGGGACGAACAGCACCACGACCACGCCCACGACCACGCCGTCGAACACCGAACTTGCCGCCATTCACCGCCGGTACTCCTTTGCCGCCGAGCGT
>NZ_LZJB01000202.1:0-20243 GCF_001666895.1 Mycobacterium sp. E3298 | reverse complement strand
CACGGTGACCATCGTCCTGTCCCGCGGGATGACCGCCCACCCGAATTCGCTGACCACGCTGGACTATCCGCGCGGCAACCTCGCCTTCCGGTGGTTCCTGGCCGACGGGGTGCCGGAGCGTCCGGAGGTGCGACTCGTCAAGGCGACCGACGCGCCCACGGCCGTTCGCTGACGCCCCGGCCGCCGAGCGTGTGGCCCGGGTACGAAAACCGTCGTTAATTTGTCCATATCCCCCACGGTCGGGGTTTAGCCGATCTCGCCGACCAGCTCGATGGCCCGGCCGAGCGTGCCAAGCTTCGCATCCAGCGTGTCGCCGGCCGGATACAGCCGCACGGTGTTCACGCCGGCGTCCCGCCACACGCTGAGCCGGGCGCGAACCATCTCCTCGGTGCCGATCAGCGTGGTGGCCAACACCATCTCGTCGGTGACCAGTGCGGCCGCGCCGTCGCGGTCGCCGCGCTGCCAGCGTTCGCGTACCTCGGCGGCGATCTCGGACCAGCCTTGGCGGCTGTAGGCCTGGTTGTAGTAGTTCGTGCTGGACGAGCCCATGCCGCCCAGGCTGAAGGCGAGCTCCTTTTTGCGGCCCGCGACCATGCCGCGCAACTCCTGCTCGTCGGCAGCGAAGGCGACTTCGGCGCCCTGGCAGATGTCGACGTCGGCGCGGGTGCGGCCGGCGGCGGCCAAGCCCTCGTCGAGGTGTGAGAAGTAGGCCTCGCCGGCACCCTCCGGGACGAAGCTGGTGCCCAGCCACCCGTCGGCGGTCCGACCCGTCAACCGCAGCATCGCCGGTGAGAGCGCGGCAAGGTAGATCGGGATCGGGTGCTCGGGCCGGGTCGACAACCGCATCGGCACCCCTTCGCCGCCGGGCAGCGGAATGTGGAATTGCTTGCCGGAGTAGGACACTTTGCCGCCGGCGAAGACCTGCCGCACGATGTCGACCGTTTCGGAGATGCGCGCCAGGGGCCGGCTGAAGGAGACGCCGTGCAGGCCCTCGATCACTTGCGGGCCGGATGCGCCGAGCCCGAGGAGGAATCGTCCGCCCGACAGGTTGGACAGCGTGATGGCGGTCTGCGCGACCATGACCGGCGAGCGGACGCCCACCTGCAGGACACCGGAGCCCAGTAGGACCCGCTCGGTCCGCGCCGCGAGGTAGCCGAGCGCCGAGGGCGCGTCGGTCGCCTTGACGAGTCGCACCTCCGGACGCTCCGGCACCCCGTCGGCCAGGAACCACCGGAAGGCGAGGTTGCCGCGCGGATAGTCCAGCGTGGTCAGCGAATTCGGGTGGGCGGTCATCCCGCGGGACAGGACGATGGTCACCGTGCCGTCGCTGTTGAGCGCGGCGGCGTGGCCGTTTATCGAGCAACGGGCGTCGGCCGCGCCGAACGTGGCCATGAACTGGTTCCATACGACCAGGTTCCAGAACCTGCACGACGGCGGGCGGTGCGTGATGACGAGCGCTTCGTCCTCATCGAGCACAAAGCTGCCGTAGGAGTAGCAGGCGTCGCGCGCCGACCAACCGAAGTTGGCGTCGGGGACCTGGTAAGGATCGGCGAATGCATTTGCCGCGTGCGCGGTCTCATGTCCGAGGGCGTGTTGGTCCTGCACGCGCGTCCCGACGGCCAGCGGCACGATGGCGAACATGGTGCGCAGCCAGGTCGCGATCGCCCTCAGCCGCGCGGCCGTCTCGGCATCCCCGTGCCGGATCGGGTCCGGCTCGTCGAGCGCCTCGATCCGCCAGGTGACGGGGCGGCCGGTCAGCGGGTCGGCCTGGTAGTCGCGCGTCATCAGGACGGCCGCGTCGGGCGTTGGGCCGAGTTCGAACGCGAAGTTGCCGGCGGCGTCCATATTGAGGACATCGAGATCGCTGTCGCGGACGATTGCCACCACCCGGTCCGACCACGCGCCCGGTGACGGCTCGTTGTAGGCCGTGACCGAAAAGTAGGCGCTGTCACCCTTGTTGCCGCTGATGCGGTAGCGGCGCCGCGGACCGATCGGGCAGATGTAGTAGTAGGCGTCGGTGTTGTCGCCGCCCCAGCGCCGGTCGCGACGAAACGGGGTGTTCACGGCGACGAACTGCGGCCGGCCGGGTTCGGTGAAAAGGTAGGTGTCGAAGGCGACACCGAGCGTGCTGGCGATCATGCGGTAACCGTCGGCGACGTGCCGGTCGTCGACCACCGCGCGGTCGCCCTCCAGGAACGAGCGGTCAAGGGTGCCCAAGGTGGCGAGCAGCTCCTGCCACGCGGTCGTCGTCTCGTGCGTCATGCGCGGATTCCCTTCAGGAGCAACGTGGTTGTGCGATCGACCCACCCGTCGTCGAGTTCGGTGACGCGGGTGAGCAAGCCCATCAGCGTGATGCCGGCGATGGCATCCGTGAGTTCGGTGGCGGTCACTTCGGGCCGGACCTCGCCGCGGCGCGCCGCCCGTCGCAACAACTCGGCGAGGCCGCCGCCGATGACGCCGGCGAATCGCTCCAGCAGCGCCGAATGCAGGGTCGGGTCCGCGGCCATCTCACCCACCAGCCCGGGCAGGGCGGCTCTGGCGGCCGGGGTGGTCAGGAAACGCATTGCACGACGGACCATTTCGCGCAGGTCGTCGGGCAGGGACCCGGTATCGGGCAGCTCGGTGGCGGCGCCGATGGGGAACACCGCCTCGTGGACCAGGTGCGCTTTGCTCGGCCAGCGCCGGTAGATAGCGGGCTTGCTGGTGCCCGCGCGTTCGGCGATCGCGGAGACCAACAGCCCGCTGTAGCCGGTCTCGGCGAGCAGCTCCACGGTCGCGCTCAGCACTGCGCCGTCAATGCGTGGGTCACGGGGGCGGCCAAAATCCACTACCATTACGAAACCGAGAGTAACATAAGTCGCCGTGACCGACGCCGTTCGCCTTGATGACCTCGCCGAGCCCCGCTTCAGCCCCGAGGCCCGGCAAATCCTCGACATGATGGCCTCGCTGGCGCCGGACTGCCCACTGGACGCCGACGCGCTGCACGCCAGGGCCGCCGCCGACACCGGCCTGGACGATTTCGGGCCGCCGGACTACCGGGAGCGGCTCGACGTCTATCTGGCCGCGCTGCGTGACATCGACGGCCGCCACGACGCGGGCACGGTCAATTTCTTCGGGCAGCTGCTGCAGCTGCTCAAGAACCGGCTGCTGTTGACCGACCTGGTGCGGCGGCATCCCGAGATCGACGACATCGAGCTGCGACCGCCGGTGGTGATCGCGGGGCTGCCGCGCACCGGCACCACCCATCTGCACAACCTGCTGGCGGCCCCGCCCACGTTCCGCACCATGCCGTACTGGGAAAGCGTCGAACCGTTCCCGCTGCCGGCCGAGGCCGGGATCGAGCCGGATCCGCGGCGCGCGCGGATGGACGTGGCGGTCGGCGTGATCAACACCGTGATGCCCTATTTCCCGCTGATGCACGAGATGACCACCGAGCACGTCCACGAAGAGATCCAGCTGCTGGCCAACGACTTCTCGACCATGCTCTTCGAGACGCTGGCCCACGTGCCGCGCTGGCGTGCCTACTACCAGACCCACGACCAGACGCCGCACTACGAATACCTCGCCCGGCAACTCAAGGCCATGCAGTTCTTGCGCGGCGGGCGGCGCTGGCTGCTCAAGTCGCCCCAGCATCTCGAGCAGGTGCCGGTGCTCGATCGCGTCTTCCCCGGCAGCATCGTCGTTTTCACCCACCGCGACCCGGTGCCGGTGGCGCTGTCGATGATCGCGATGATCACCTACTCCGCGCGCATGCACCGCTCGCCGGTCCCGGTGGAGGAGATCGCGGCGTCGTGGATCGACCGCTTGGACGACATGCTGACCGCGCTCGTCCGCGATCGCGACACGATTGGCCCGGATCGGTCGATCGACGTCCGGTTCGACGACTTCATGGCCGACGAAATCGGCGTCGCCCAACGGGTGTACGCGCTGGCCGGCGAGCCGTTCGGCGACGACGCCAAGTCGGCGATCGACGAGTACCTGGCGGGCCATCGGCGCGGTCGGCTGGGGAACGTTGCGACGTCCTGCGCGATGTTCGGGTTGGACGAGGCCGACCTGCGCGACCGGTTCGCGCCTTATGTCGAGCGGTTTCTGGCCTAACCCGCGGCAGGCGGCTACGTTCTCCATTCATGGTCAATATGCCCGCGCTGGACGGTGTCGAACATAGGTATGTGGAGCTCGGAGGCGGCGTGACGATCCACGTCGCGGATGCGGGCCCCGCCGAAGGGCCGGCGGTGATGTTGGTGCACGGTTTCCCGCAGAACTGGTGGGAATGGCACAACCTGATCGGCCCGCTGGCCGCCGACGGCTATCGCGTGCTGTGCCCCGACCTGCGCGGCGCCGGCTGGAGCTCGGCGCCCCGCACGAGCTACACCAAGACCGAGATGGCCGACGACCTGGCGGCCGTCCTGGATCGCCTCGGTGTGGCGACGGTCAAGCTCGTCGCGCATGACTGGGGCGGACCGGCCGCGTTCATCATGATGCTGCGCCACCCGGAGAAGGTGAGCGGGTTCTTCGGAGTCAACACGGTGGCGCCGTGGGTGAAGCGCGATCTGCGTGCGGCGCGGAACTTTTGGCGGCTCTGGTATCAGATCCCGATTTCGCTTCCGGTCGTCGGGCCGCGGATGATCGGCAATCTCAACTCGAGGGCGAGCCGCGTGCTCGGCTCGTGGGTGGGTGGCGGCTACGCACTGCCCGAGGACGACCTGCGCATCTACGCCGAGTGCATGCGCCAGCCCGGCCACGCGGAGGCGGGCTCGCGCTGGTATCGCAGCTTCCAGACCGGGGAGATGCTGCGCTGGATGCGCGGCGAGTTCGACGACGCGCGCGTCGAGGTGCCGGTCCGCTGGCTCACCGGCACCCAAGACCCGGTGATCACTCCCGACCTCACCGACGGGTATGCCGACCACATCAGCGATTTCAAAGTGGAGCTGGTCGACGGGGTCGGACACTGGATCATCGACCAGCGCCCGGAGCTGGTGCTCGACCGGGTTCGGACCTTCCTGCGCGGCGAAGGATAGGCGTCAGGGCTGCACCAGGATCCGGATGGGGTTGCCGTCCTGGCGCTCGAGCTTCTCGATGCCCTCCGTCACGTCCTCCAGCGCGACGATCTCGCTGATTGACCTCGAAACGTCAAGGCGCCCAGCCGAAACCAACTTCGCCAGCGTCTCGATGTCCACGTTCTGATATCCCAAGTGCCCGAGCACCTGCTTGTGGGTCAACCCGAACAGGGAGGTGGGCCCGACGGTCGGCGCCTCGGCGCTCATCCCGACACCCACCAGCCGGCCACCGGGTGTGAGGCAGTCGAGCCCCTGCTCGAACGTCACCTTTCGCCCGACGGCGTCGAAGGCCACATCGAGCAGCCGCCCGCCGGTGACTTCCGCGACGTTGTCCCTCAGCCCGTCGTCGCGGGGGTCGAACGCGTAGTCCGCGCCGAGGGTCAACGCCCGCTCCAGCACTGCGGGGTTGATGTCGACGGCGATGATGGGTGCGGCGCCGACCAGCCGCGCGAGCTGGACGATGTGGGTGCCGACCCCGCCCACGCCCCACACGCCGACCGATTCACCGACCGTGACTTTACCCGTCCGGACGACGGCCCCGAACGGCGTGGACACCGCGTCGGCCAGGATCGCCGCCTGCTCCAGCGGAACGTTGTCGGGCACCCGCGTCAGCCCCGTCGCTTGCGCCACGGTGTATTCGGCCCACGCCCCGTCGTAGGCGAATGCCATCAATTGGATTCGCAGGCAATTGACCCCATCGCCGCGGCGGCAGTTCGCGCAGCGTCGGCACGGCCGGCCGGCGGGGACCACCACCCGGTCGCCCTCGTCCCAGCCGGTCACCTCCGGCCCCAGTTTCGCGACGGTGCCCGACGCCTCGTGGCCCTGGGTCACCACGGGCTGCTGCGCCGGGAAAGTGCCGTTGATCAGGCTCAGGTCCGAGTGGCAGATGCCGCAGAAGGCGACCTTGACCAGAACTTCGCCGGGGCCCGGCTCGGGAATCGGAACGTCTTCGAGCGCAACGGTTCTGGTGTCTGCGTAGAAGCGCTCGGCGCGCATCGTCGGCGCCATGGGCTAGTCGACCCCGATGGTGACTTCCGTGGACTTGATGAATACGGTCGCCGGCTGCCCGGCCTCGAGCCCGAGATCGATCGCGGCGTCCTTGGTGACGGAGGACGTGACGATCTGCTCACCGCCGTCGAGCTTGACCTTCACGATCGCCATCACGCTGCCGAGGTCGACCTCGGTGATGGTCCCTTTGAGTTGGTTCCGGGTCGACAGCCGCATCGCAAGGTCCTTTGTTCGGTTGAGGTTCTGTGCTCGACCCTACTGTCGCGGGCCGAGCAGGGCGATGGAGGCGTCGACGGCCGGCTCCACGATGCCCCGCACCGGTTTTCCGTCTTCGACGGCGAGCGCGGTCAGTTCGCGCAGACCGCCGAGCAGGATGACCGCCAACGGGGCGGTCAGCGGAGGCAGCTCGGCTCGCTGGAAGCCGGGGCTGGCGCTGAGGTCGATCAGCAAACTTGACAGCAGTTGCAGCCCGCGGCGCTGTACCGGGCGGGCGGCGGCGCCGAGCGAGGGCAGTTCCCGAATCCAGCTGAGCGTGATCGCCGGCCGGGACTCGATGTAGCCGACGTACGCCTCGACCGCCTGGCGTATCTGCTGATGCCAGTCGGCCTCGGGATCGACGGCCGCAGCGATGCACTCACCGAGCCTTTCGATGTCGGTGCCCAAGAGCTCGAGGAAGCACTCGTCTTTGCTTGCGAACTGGTCGTAGAAGGTGCGCTTGGACGTGCGGGCGTGACGAACGACGTCGGCGACCGTGCTGGCGCGGTAACCGCGCTCGGCGATGGAGGCGGCGAGGCCGTCGAGCAACCTCAGCCGAAACGGGTCGCCAAGGACCGCTTCGTCAGCCGTCGCTGTCGCCGCTGGGCTCACGGGCGGCCCCTTCCATCGGTGCGGCACCCTCTTGTCATCGGTTGGTACCACAGAGTACCGTATCGGGAAAGGTTTTGGTACACCGCGGTACCACCCCGGCGTCCGGGGGAGATGATGGGGAGCAGCCCGCCATGAGTGAAGTCGTCACCGCCCCCGCGGCCGTCCGGTTGCCCCCGGCGGCTCGCCTGCCAAAGCTGTTGCAGGGTCTGGGTTTTGCGATCTCACGGCGCGGGATGATTCAGCGCCTGGCCCGTCGGTACGGCGACGTCTTCGCGCTGAACCTGCCCATGTACGGCGAGGTCGTGGTGGTGGCCGACCCGCAACTGGCCAAGCAGATCTTCACCACCAGCCCCGACGAGCTCGGCAACATCCAGCCCAACCTGAGTCGGCTGTTCGGCTCCGGCTCCGTGTTCGCGCTCGACGGGGAGGACCATCGCCGTCGCCGCCGGTTGTTGGCGCCGCCGTTCCACGGCAAGAGCATGAAGAAGTACGAGTCGATCATCGAAGAAGAGACCCTGCGGGAGACCGCGGGCTGGCCGGAGGGTGAGGCGTTCGCGACTCTGCCGTCGATGATGCGCATCACGCTCAACGCGATCCTACGCGCGGTTTTCGGGGCCGAAGGCGCCGAGCTCGACGAGCTGCGCCGCCTCATCCCGCCGTGGGTCACGCTGGGCTCGCGGATGGCGACGATGCCCAAACCGCGGCGCAGCTACGGGCGCTTCACCCCATGGGGGCGCCTGGACGAGTGGCGCCGCCGGTACGACGCCGTCATCGACAGGCTGATCGAAGCCGAGCGGGCAGATCCCAACTTCGACGAGCGCAGCGACGTGCTCGCCCTGATGTTACGCAGCACCTACGACGACGGTTCGGTCATGTCGCGCAAGGACATTGGCGACGAACTGCTCACGCTGCTGGCCGCCGGTCATGAAACGACGGCCTCCACGCTGGGCTGGGCGTTCGAGCGGCTGACCCGGCATCCGGACGTGCTGGCCGCCCTGGTCGACGAGGCCGACACCGACGGCCAGGAGTTACGTCAGGCGACCATCCTCGAAGTCCAGCGGGCCCGGACGGTGATCGATTTCGCCGCCCGGCGCGTCTACCCCCCGCGGTACCAGCTCGGGGAGTGGGTCATCCCCCGCGGCAAGTCAATCCTGGTGAGCATCGCGCAGATTCACGAAAACCCCGAAGTCTTCCCGAATCCGGAGCGCTTCGATCCGCAACGCTACATCGGGACCAAGCCGTCGGCCTTCGCGTGGATCCCGTTCGGCGGTGGCACCCGCCGGTGCGTGGGGGCGGCGTTCGCCAACATGGAGATGGACGTCGTGCTGCGAACGGTGTTGCGGCACTTCACCATCGAGACCACGACCGCACCCGGAGAGCGGTGGCACGGCCGCGGCGTCGCCTACACGCCCAAGGACGGCGGCCGGATCGTGGTGCGCCGGCGCTGAGCCGGGCACCTACTGGTCGGCCGTGGCCCGGCGCGGCAGTTTCCAGCCCGGGCGGATGTAGTGGCAGGTGTACCCGTTCGGGTAGTGCTGCAGGTAGTCCTGGTGCTCGGGCTCGGCCTCCCAGAAATCGCCGGCCGGGCTGACTTCGGTCACGACCTTGCCGGGCCACAACCCCGACGCGTCGACGTCGGCGATGGTGTCCAGCGCGATGCGCTTCTGCTCCTCGTCGAGGTAGAAGATGGCGGACCGATAACTGAGTCCACGGTCGTTGCCCTGGCGGTTCTTCGTCGTCGGATCGTGGATCTGGAAGAAGAACTCGAGCATGGTGCGGTAGTCGGTGACCGCCGGGTCGTAGACGATCTCGATGGCCTCGGCGTGCGTGCCGTGGTTGCGGTAGGTCGCATTGGGGACGTCGCCGCCGGTGTATCCGACCCGCGTCGAAACCACGCCCGGCTGTTTGCGGATGAGTTCCTGCATCCCCCAGAAACAGCCGCCGGCGAGTACCGCTTTTTCGGTTGCCATTGCTCGTCCTCCTAACCGGCCACGATGCCGCCCAGGCTACACTCCGCCGATGAGCCGCAACGTCGCGACGATTTCGGGAAGTGCCGCAGCATGACGACTCCTACGTTTTCCCGCGGCGAACTAGCCGCCGCCTTCGAGAAGTTCGAGCAGACGGTGGCCCGGGCCGCCGAAACCCACGACTGGGACGCCTGGGTCGAGCAGTACACCCCCGACGTCGAGTACGTCGAGCACGCGGCCGGCACGATGCACGGACGCGACGAGGTCCGCCAGTGGATCAAGCGGACGATGACCACGTATCCCGGCAGCCACATGGTGGCGTTCCCGTCGTTGTGGTCCGTCATCGACGAGCCCACCGGGCGGATCATCTGCGAACTGGACAACCCGATGCGCGACCCGGGGGATGGGAGCGTCATCAGCGCGACCAACATCTCGATCGTCACGTACGCGGGGGACGGGTTGTGGCGCCGCCAGGAAGACATCTATAACCCGCTGCGCTTCCTGCGGGCCGGGATGAAGTGGTGCCGTAAGGCCCAGGCGCTGGGCACGCTCGACGAGGACGCGGCGCGGTGGATGCACGAGAACGGAGGAGCCCAGTGAGCACCAAGCCCAAGCTCGTCATCGGCGCCAACGGCTTCCTGGGTTCGCATGTCACCCGCCAGCTCGTGGCCGACGGGTTCCCGGTGCGGGCGATGGTGCGCCCGAACGCCAACACCCGCTCGATCGACGACCTCGAGCTGACCCGCTTCCACGGGGACGTGTTCGACGACGCCACGCTGCGGGAGGCGATGGACGGTGTGGACGACGTCTATTACTGCGTCGTCGACACCCGCGCATGGCTGCGCGACCCGACGCCGCTGTTCCGCACCAATGTCGAAGGCCTGCGCAACGTTCTCTACGTCGCCGTCAACCAACCGGACCTGCGCAGGTTCATCTTCACGAGCACCTATACGACGGTGGGCCGGCGGCATGGCCACGTGGCGACCGAGGACGACGTGATCCGGTCCCGCCGCCTGACTCCCTACGTCCAATCGCGTTTGGAAGCCGAGAATCTGGTGCTGCGGTACGTGGCCGAGGCCGGCCTGCCCGCCATCGCGATGTGCGTGTCGACGACCTACGGCAGCGGGGACTGGGGCGGCACTCCGCACGGCGCCTTCATCGCCGGCGCGGTCTTCGGCAAGCTGCCGTTCCTGATGAACGGCATTGCGCTGGAAGTCGTCGGCGTCGACGACGCGGCGCGGGCCATGATCCTGGCGGCCGAGCGCGGACGCATCGGCGAGCGATACCTCGTCTCCGAGCGGATGATCGCGTTGAACGACGTCGTCCGCATCGCGGCCGACGAGGCCGGCGTTCCGCCGCCGCAACGCTCGATTTCCGTTCCGATGCTCTACGCCCTGGCGGCGGCCGGCACGCTCAAGGCCCGACTCACCGGGAAGGACGCCGAGCTCAGCCTGGCCTCGGTGCGGATGATGCGCGCCGAAGCCGACGTGGACAGCAGCAAGGCGAAGCGGGAATTGGGCTGGCAGCCGCGGCCGGTCGAGGAATCGATCCGTGAGGCGGCGCGGTTCTGGTCGGAGCTGAAGGTCGCCAGCGGCAAGAGCGCGACTCCGGGCTGAACGCCGCGCCGCCGCGCGTTCAACACGGCTGGCGCGGTCGCGGCGCGGCTAGCCTCGGGCGGCGTGACTGCCGAAAGGGTGAGCGTTGACCTCAGCGGGGCGCCCCAGACGATGCTGGCGACGTTGTACGCCAAGGCGCTGGACGCCGACTTCAAGACACCGATCCTGGGCGACGAGTATGCCAAGGAGATCGTCCGACGCATCGACTACGACTGGAAAAAGACCACCATCACGGTGCGCAGGGCACCGTCGGTCACCACCCGGTCCGCGCACTTCGATGCCTGGGTCCGCCAATTTCTTGCGGCGCACCCACGAGCCGTCGTGCTGCACTTGGGCTGCGGACTGGACAGCCGGTGTCTGCGGGTGCAGCCGGGCCCGGGCGTCGAGTGGTATGACGTCGACTACCCCGAAGTCGCCGCGCTGCGCGCGCAGCTCTACCCCGCGCGCGACCACTATCGGGTCATCGCCGCCTCCGTCACCGACCCGGCCTGGCTCCGGGACATTCCCGCGGACCGTCCCGCGCTGATGATCGGCGAGGGGCTGACCATGTACCTCACCGAGCAGGACGGCACCGCACTGCTGCGCCGCGTGGTCGATCACTTCGGCTCGGGTGAGCTGCAGTTCGACGCCTTCAACTCGCTCGGGATCAAGTCGCAGTGGCTCAACACCGTCGTGCGCCGTTCGGGATCCACGCTGTCGTGGGCGATCAACGGGCCTGACGACATCGTCGACGCGGTGCCGGGTGTACGGCTCCTGGCCTGGGAGCGGTGGTTCGAGTCGTACACATTCGCGCAACTCCCGCGCTCCACACGGGCGCTGGGAAAGGTCATGTCGCTGGTTGAGGCCGTCGCCAACATGGCGCAATACCACCGCTACGCGTTCGGGCCGCCCTGATCGGGAAGCCCCGAGACCCGGATGGCGTTGCAATGTCCATCGGCGTCTAGGAGGAAACCATGAGCCACCCCGAAATCAAAGAGCCAAGCGCTGGCCACCCGATCACCATCGAGCCGACGAAGGGGCGGGTACAGGTTCGCGTCAACGGCGAGCTGGTAGCCGACACGACGGCCGCCCTGGAATTACGGGAAGCCAGTTTGCCTGCGGTGCAGTACATTCCGATGAGTGACGTGGTGCAGGACCGGCTGACCCGCACGGACACCAGCACGTACTGCCCGTTCAAGGGCGAGGCCAGCTATTACAGCGTGACGGGTTCGCACGGCGACATCGTCGAGGACGTCATCTGGACGTACGAGCAGCCCTATCCCGCGGTCGCGGCGATCGCCGGCCACGTGGCCTTCTACCCGAACAAGGCCGAAATCAGCGTGTCGGCTTCCTAGTACGTCCACCCGGGAAGCGCGGCCTCGTGCGCCCGGGTGTCGCTGTACAGGCGCATCGAGACGATCAGTCCGTCGCGGGTGTCGAAGATGCAGACGAACGGGCTGTCGTACTCGACGCCGGCGGTGGTGGTGCCGGTGGCCTGCGCCTCGACGACCACGGTCTCTCCCTCGTTGACACAGCGCACCAGGTCGATGGTCAACTCGAGTTGCTGTTTGCGGCGCTCGATCGCCCGCCGGAACGTTTCCTTGTCACACTCGGAGCGCGTGAGCAGAGTCCAGTAGGTGAAGTCGTCGCTGAGCAGCGTGAAGCCCTCGTCGAGATCGCCGCCGTCGCTCGCACTCTGTAGAAACATCCAAGCCAGTTCGCCCTGCGGGTCATCGAACGGCGTCATCACATCGCAATATTGACTTGGCACATCGTTAACGGTCAATCGGAGATTTGGTTGGTGGAGAGCGCGCGCACGGTCACTTTCCCGGGGGCGGTCAGCTTCGGGCATACGTTGGCGCCGCTTCGGCGGGGGGCCGGGGACCCCTGTTTCCAGGCGTCCGGCGACGGCGCGATCTGGCGAACCAGCCTGCTGCCGACCGGACCCGTCACCGCCCGGATCAGCCGGGCCGCCGCCAACGCCGCGCACTGCGTCGCGTGGGGAAGCGGGGCGCCGGAGTTCGTGGAAGGACTGCCCGCGCTGCTCGGCCTCGAGGACGACGCCTCGGATTTCGTGCCCCACCACCCGACCGTCGCCGCCGCGCAGCGCCGGGTGCCCCACCTTCGCCTGGGTCGCACCGGGTTGGTGCTCGAGGCGCTGATTCCCGCGATCATCGAGCAGCGGGTGCCGGGCGCCGACGCGTTTCGATCGTGGCGGCTGCTGGTGTCCAAGTACGGGTCGCCCGCCCCGGGACCGGCGCCGGCCAGGATGCGGGTGCCGCCATCGGCCGAGTCGTGGCGCTACATCCCGTCGTGGGAGTTCCACCGCGCCAATGTCGATCCCGGACGTGCGCGGACGGTGGTGACGTGCGCGCAGCGGGCCAGCAGCCTGGAACGACTGGCATCCCGTCCGGCGGCGCAGGCCCGTGCGGCGCTGATGTCGTTGCCGGGCGTGGGCGAATGGACCGCCGCCGAGACGGCGCAACGGGCGTTCGGTGACGCCGACGCGCTGTCGGTGGGCGACTATCACATCCCGAAAATGATCGGCTGGACGTTGATCGGCCGCCCGGTCGACGACGCCGGCATGGTCGAACTGCTCGAACCCATGCGACCGCACCGCCACCGGGTGGTCCGGTTGCTCGAGGCCAGCGGTCTGGCATATGAGCCGCGGCGGGGCGCCCGGCTGCCGGTGCAGCACATCAGCAACCTCTAAACGTGGTCATCGCCTCGCCGGCCCCGGGTTTTCAGCAACGGCCATCGGGTAACCAACCCCGAAGACGTGACCGTGTGCGAAACGGAGGAAATCGATGACACAGTTCACCATCCCGGGACTCACCGACAAGCAGGGAGCCCGGCTGACCGAACTGCTGCAGAAACAACTGAGCACCTACAACGACCTTCACCTCACCCTCAAGCACGTGCACTGGAATGTGGTGGGGCCCAACTTCATTGGTGTGCACGAGATGATCGACCCGCAGGTGGATGCGGTCCGCGGTTTCGCCGACGACGTCGCCGAGCGCATCGCCGCCCTGGGCGGGTCACCGCAGGGCACGCCGGGGGCCATCATCAAAGACCGCACCTGGGACGACTATTCGGTCGGCCGCGACACCGTCCAGGCCCACCTCGCGGCGCTCGACCTGGTCTACACCGGCGTCATCGAGGACATCCGTAAGTGCATCGAGGAGACCGAGGAGCTCGACCCGGTCACGCAGGACCTGCTGATCGATCAGGCCGGGAACCTGGAGAAGTTCCAGTGGTTCGTGCGGGCGCACCTGGAGAGCGCGGGCGGGACGTTGACGCACGAGGGGTCGACCACCGAGAAGGACGCGGCGAGCACCGCTCGCAGCTCCTAGTCGGGTAACGCATTCTCCTGCGCGGCACCGTTTTTGGGCGCCAGGATGTTGATCCGGTCGCCCACCGAAAGCCGTAACCTGGCGTCGGCGTCGATGAGCCGTCGGTTGTGCAGCACCGACACGGGCAGGTGGTCGTTCGGGAATTCGAGGTCGCCCAGGAGCCGGCCGACGGCCATCGAATCTTCGGCCAGGGTGTGTTCGATGATGCAGTAGCCGTCGAGCTCGCTGTGCGGGTCGTGGTCAGGCATTGCCGGTTGCGCGTCCGCCGCCATGTCGGTGAAGGACGCGGCGACCGCGCGTAACACGTTCTGATTTGTCAGCCAGCCCTGGACAGATCGGGCCTCGGTGTCGATGACCGGCAGCCCGTCACGCCCGAATAGGACGAGCTGGCGCAACGCCTGGGCAAGGCTGTCGTTGGCGAACAGCGCCTGCGGTTCGCGTATCCGGGTGAGGGGGCCGAGCAAGGCGGTGAGGTCGCCACCGACGGTGCCGGTCGGACGGGTCAAATCCAGGGGGACGGCGAACCTGTGCATCGCGTCGGCTGCGGTGAGGTCGGCGAAGGCGTGGGTGGGTTTGGGCCGATCGATGTCAATGCCACGGCGCAGCAGCTTGGTGGTGTAGATGGTGCCGTAGGAGACCCCGCGGGACACTGTGGTCCCGACGGCCACGGCCAGCATGACCGGGAGGGTCAGGGTGAAATCCCCGGTCATCTCGACCGTGCTGGCCAGTGCGGTGAGCGGGGCTCTGGCTGCGGACGCGAACACGGCCCCCATGCCCACGATCGCGTACAGGGCCGGATGCCCGACGGCGGTGCCGATGGTGTGCTGAACGAACAACCCAAAAGCCATGCCGGAGGTGGCCCCCACAAAGAGAGAAGGAGCGAACACCCCGCCGGATCCGCCTATCCCGATGGTCAGACTGCAGGCCAGCATCTTGCCGGCGGCCAGGACCAGCAACAGCCATAGCGCATAGTGCCCGGCGAAGGCGGCATACATCACCGGATAGCCCACCCCATAGAGCTGTGGGACAGCCAGCAATAGCAGGCCGAGCACGATTCCGCCGACCGCTGGCCGGGCCCAATCCGGGCGGCTGCCCCAGACCCGGTCGCACAGATCCTCGGTCTTGTAGAGAACGTTCTTGAAGAGGATCCCGATGAGCCCGGCGATCGCCGCTAGGAGCGCCACCAACAGGTAATTGGCGATGTGGTCCAATTCGATCCCGGCGGGCAGCTCGGTGAGGAACGGCGCGGAGCCGAAGAACACGCGGGCGACCACGTCGGCAACCATCGACGAGAGCATGATCGTGAAGATTGCTTCGACGGACAGTTCCCGGAGGATCAGCTCCACGGCGAAGAACACCCCGGTGATGGGGGCGTTGAAGGTGGCGGAGATGCCGCCCGCGGCGCCACAGGCCACCAGCACGCGCAGCCGGTTCTCCGGCATTCGCACCCACTGACCGAAGCCGGACGCGAGCGCCGCGCCGATCTGCACGATCGGCCCCTCCCGGCCAACGGAGCCCCCGGTGCCGATGCACAGCGCGGAGGCCAGCGCTTTCACCACGGTCACCTGGGGGCGGATGCGGCCGCCGTTCTCGGCCACCGCGATCATGACTTCCGGGACTCCGTGGCCGCGAGCCTCTCGGGCGAACCGCGAGATCAGCGGTCCGTATAGCAATCCGCCGACGACGGGGATGACCACGAAGAAGCCGATCCCCAGCCAGGGCAGATGGTCGCTGCCCACCCAACCGTCCTGGCCGAACTCGTCGTGCCCCGTCGCCAGCCAGGTAAAGCCGAAGATCAGGTAGCGGAACGCCACCGCGCCAATCCCGGCGCCAAGGCCGACCATGATTGCCACGCAGAAGAGCCCGAGCCGGTTCGCGCGCAGCCAGCCGGCGAATTGACCCACGGCGCGGGAGACGGGCCGGGTGGTCCGGATGGGAGCGGCGGCCGTCGGTTTTTGCCCCATCAGCGCATCCTTCCCCCGACGGCCCCGCTTTGCTCGTCGACCGTCCAAACGATTGTGCGGGACCGCCGACCCTTTCCCAGAGCAAATATTGCCCTACTCAACCATCGCCCGAGCAGGCAGGAGCCGGGGAATAACTGGACTGCAGTCCGGTTATACGAAACGTTCACATTTACGGAGGTCACATGCCCGCCATCACCGCTAACACGCTGACATTGCCACGGATCGGCGCCGCCGTCCCGGCCGAGACCGAGCGGCCGGTCCGATCGATCACCACCGGCCCGCGCGGCTACGAGGGGGAGGGCTTCCCCGTCGTCCGGGCCTTCGCGGGGGTCAGCGCCGCCGCGCTGGACCCCTTCGTGCACATGGACCAGATGGGTGAGGTCGAGTACCAACCCGGTGAGCCGAGGGGCACCGACTGGCACCCACACCGCGGGTTCGAGACGGTCACCTACATGATCGACGGCAAGTTCGCCCACCAGGACTCCCACGGGGGCGGCGGCCTGATCACCGACGGTGCCACGCAGTGGATGACCGCCGGTTCGGGGATCCTGCACATCGAGACGCCGCCCGCGGAACTGGTCGACAGCGGCGGCCTGTTCCACGGCATCCAGCTGTGGGTGAACCTGCCGAAGCGGGACAAGTTCGCGCCCCCGCGCTATCAGGCCATCGAAGGGGGCGACGCGAAGCTGATCGCCTCCGACGACGGCGGGGCGCTGGTGCGCATCATCGCGGGCGAGGTCGACGGTCATCGGGGGCCCGGGATCACCCACACGCCGATCACGCTCGCGCACACGACAATCGAAAACGGCGCTCGGCTGAACCTGCCGTGGCGGCGCGACTTCAACGCGCTCGTCTACGTGCTGTCCGGCAGCGGATGCGTCGGTCCGGTCGCTCATCCGATTCGGCAGGGCCAACTGGCCGTGCTCGGCCCCGGGGATCGGATCACCGTGGGCGCCGACCAGGCGCAGGAATCGTCGCGCACTAGCGCCATGGATGTGCTGCTGCTGGGCGGCCAACCCATTCGCGAACCGGTATTCCACTACGGGCCATTCGTGATGAACTCGAGGGCGGAATTGGTCGAGGCGGTGCAGGACTACGAGGCTGGAAAGTTCGGCAGCATTCCGCCAAACGCGCTAATGCCACACCATGGCAATGGCACACTTTAACGATGTCTTCAGGGGTGAGCCGCAGGCCTGGACGCCCCCCAGCCGCAAAGGCCGATGAGACGCGACAGCGGATCATGCAGGCGGCCCGCCTTGTGTTCAGCGAGCGGGGATACGACGGGGCGACGTTCCAGGCCATCGCGGCCCGCGCCGACCTGACCCGGCCGGCGATCAACCACTACTTCTCCAGCAAGCGCGTCCTGTATCGGGAGTTGTTGGAGCAAACCAACGAAGCCATCATCGGAAGCGGGATCAGACAGGCCGAGCGGGAGACCACACTGGTGGGGCAACTGACCGCATTCATATCCGCGGCGGCCCGCGCCAATTCCGAGAATCCCGCCGGGTCGGCGTTGATTATCTCCGGGGTGCTCGAGTCGCAGCGGCACCCGGAATGGAAAACAGCCGAAAACGACTCCGTGCGGATCTGCCGCGAATTCCTCGTTCGCGTCGTCAACGACGGATTGGAGCGCGGCGAGGTCCCCGCCGACGTCGACGTGCCGGCGTTGATCGAGGCACTGCTCGTGCTGATGTGCGGGGTGGGTTTGTACGCGGGCTTCGTTCAAGGTCCCGAAGCCCTGCTGTCCATCACCGGAATGATTCGGCGGCTGCTCGAGGGAGCGTTCCGGCGGTCCAACGCCTAGACCCGCGCCGGCAGTGAAGTTGCGCACAAAGCGTATAGGCTAACTAACTTATCCCGGTAAGATCGTCAGGTCATGACTGATCTGGACGAGTCGTTACCGCCTTCCCTGAGATCCGCCGGCGACAGCTGGGCCATCACCGAACTCGTCGGTGCCACCGCGCTGGGCGTCGCGGCGGCGCGCGCGGCGGAAACCGCGGGGAATGATCCGCTCATCCGCGACGAGTTCGCGCGCATCCTCGTGTCGTCGGCCGGCCCGGCCTGGGAACGGCTCGCCGACCCCGAGCTGGCCTGGCTCGACGGCGACGAGCCCGGCCGGCGCGCGCACCGGATCGGCATCGACTACCAGGCCGTGCGGACGCACTTCTTCGACGAGTACTTCGCCGACGCCGCGATGGCCGGAATCCGGCAAGTGGTCATCCTGGCCGCGGGACTGGACTCGCGGGCGTACCGCCTCGACTGGCCGCACGGCACCGCGGTTTACGAGATCGACCAGCCCCAGGTGCTCGAGTACAAGACCGGAGTGCTGCAGCGCCACGGCGCCACCCCCACCGCCAGCCGCCGCCCGGTCCCCGTCGACCTGCGTGACGATTGGCCGGCGGCATTGGCCGCGGCGGGGTTCGACCGCACCCAACCGACGGCCTGGCTGGCCGAGGGCTTGCTCCCGTACCTGCCGAGCGACGCGCAAGACCGCCTCTTCGAAATGTTCACCGCCCTGAGCGCCCCGGGAAGCCAGGTCGCCATCGAGGCGTTCGGCATGAACAAGCGGAGCAATTCGCGGCGCTGGCTGCGGATGCGCGAACGGCTGGGCCTGGACGTCAACGTCCAGGCGCTGACCTATGACGAGCCGGACCGTTCGGACGCGGCCCAGTGGCTGACCGACCACGGCTGGCAGGTGCGGGCCGTGGACAACCGCGAGGAGATGGCCCGGCTGGGCCGCCCGGTACCCGAAGACCTGGTCGACGACGCGGTGCGCAGCATCCTGCTGCGGGCCCGTCTCGACGACCCGACCGCCTGACCTACGCCAAGGACCCGAGGAGCAACCCGATGAGTTCACTGCGCACCCACGACGACACCTGGGACATCAAAACCAGCGTCGGCAGCACGGCGGTCATGGTGGCCGCCGCGCGCGCCATCGAAACCGAGCAGCCCGATCCGCTGATCCGCGACCCCTATGCCCGGCTGCTGGTCAACAACGCCGGTGCCGCGGTCTTGTGGGAGGCGATGCTGGACCCGGAGGTCGTTGCCAAGATCGAGGCCATCGACGAAGAATCCGCCGCCCGCATCCGGCACATGCGCGGTTACCAGGCGGTGCGGACCCACTTCTTCGACTCTTACTTCGCCGACGCCGTGGCCGCCGGAATCCGGCAGGTGGTGATCCTCGCGTCGGGGCTGGACTCCCGGGCCTACCGGCTGGATTGGCCGGCCGGCACCGTCGTCTACGAGATCGACCAGCCGCAGGTGCTGGCGTACAAATCGGCCACGCTGGCCGAAAGCGGCGCCACCCCGTCCGCCGATCGCCGCGAGGTTGCCATCGACCTGCGGGAGGACTGGCCCGCCGCGCTGCGCGCCGCCGGCTTCGACCCGACCCGGCCGACGGCCTGGCTCGCCGAGGGACTGCTGATGTATCTGCCCGCCGAGGCCCAGGACAAGCTGTTCACCCAAATCGGCGAGCTGAGCCCGGCCGGCAGCCGCGTCTCGGCCGAGACGGCACCCATGCACGCCGAGGAGCGTCGCCAGCAGATGCGGGAACGGTTCAGGAAGGTCGCCGACGAGTTGGGCCTGGAGGAGACCGTCGACGTCGGCGAGCTGATGTACCGCGACGAGCACCGTGCGGACCTCACCGAGTGGCTCAACGAGCACGGCTGGCGCGCCACCGCGCAGAATTCGATCGACGAGATGCACCGCCTGAACCGCAGGGTGCAAAGCGCGGAGGTGGACAACGACAAGGACGCCTTCTCCGACTTCGTCGTCGCCGAGCGGCTTTAATGCCGCGCTCGCTGGACGACTCCTGGGACATCGCCACCAGCGTCGGCGCGACCGCGGTGATGGTCGCCCTGGCCCGTGCCGCAGAGACCGCCAGCGACGAGCCGCTCATCCGTGACCAGTTCGCCGAGCCGCTGGTCTCCACGCCCGAGCTGGCGGGAGTTCGCGAGCAGGTGGCCGCGTGGTGGGCCGGGGACCCGGACGACCCGGAAGACGAAGACTTCTCGGTCCGGTCTCAGAACATGATCGACTCGCAGGCGGTGCGGACCCGCTTCTTCGATGCGTATTTCGCCGCCGCCGCACAGGCCGGCATTCGGCAGGTGGTGCTCCTCGCCGCCGGTCTCGATTCGCGCGCCTACCGGTTGGATTGGCCGGCCGGCACCGTCGTCTACGAGATCGATCTGCCCAAGGTGCTGGAATACAAGACCGAGACGCTCGCCAAGCACGGTGCGACGCCGCTCGCCGACCGGCGGCCCGTCCCCGTCGACTTGCGCCACGACTGGCCACGAGCATTGCGAGACAAGGGTTTTGACGCGGGTCAGCCGACCGCGTGGCTGGCCGAAGGGCTGCTGCCGTTCCTGCCGGTGGCGGCGCAGGAAGCCCTGTTCGTCGCTATCGACGGGCTGAGCGCATCGGGCAGCCAGGT
>NZ_LZJB01000201.1:0-1341 GCF_001666895.1 Mycobacterium sp. E3298 | reverse complement strand
TGCATTCCATCGAGCTGCTCTTCGACGGCGAGACCGAGGCGACGATCCGCGGGCTGTGGGACGCGCTGGCGGGCGCCTGGTTGTGCGGCCAGCGCTGGCTGGCCCGGGCCGACCCGTTCGGGGTGTACAGCATGGCGGTGTCGCGCCTGTCGCCGTTTCGCCGCAACCCCGACACCGGGCGCATCGTCGTCGGGAACCCCCTCGACCATCTGCCGTCGCTGCCCGTGCGCCCCGGCGTGGTCATGGTGCTCGCGGTGCTGCTCGGGTCCACGGCGTTCGACAGTTTCTCGTCGTCGCCTACGTGGCGCGGCTTCGCCGATCGGCTCTCCCCCGGCATCGGCCTGGCGCCCGCGGCGTCGTCGTCGCTGCTGCGGACGCTGGGCCTCATAGTCTTCATTTCGGTTGTGGCCGTGACGTTTTCGCTCGCCGCCCGCGCAACGGGCGGCGTCGACCGCGAGCGGCGCCGCGCCCTGCCCGGGCAGCTGGCGCACTCCCTGATCCCGATCGTGGTGGGCTACATCTTCGCCCACTACCTGACCTACCTCGTCGAGCGCGGGCAGCAGGCGGTGTCCGCGCTGGCCGACCCCTTCGGCCGCGGCTGGAACGTGCTGGGGCTGGCGCATCAGCAGGTCGCCTACGTGCTGTCCACCCACCCGCCGGTGCTGGCCGGGATCAAGGTGGCGTGCGTGGTGACCGGCCACATCCTCGCGGTGGTCGCGGCCCACGACAAGGCCCTGCGGCTGCTGCCCAGGGGCCACCAGCTCACCGGCCAGCTGACGATGATGCTGGTCATGGTCGGCTACACCTTCACCGGCCTGTACCTGCTGTTCGGCGGTTAGCCGATCAGGTGGTCGACCTTCTTCTCGCCGTTCCAGTGCCGCAGGGCGGCGAAGCTGCCCTCGACCAGCGTGGGCCGGCCAGCGATGCGCAGCGCGCGGCTCAGGGCCGGGCCGCCGACACGTCGGGCCAGCGTGACGTGCGGCGTCCACTGACCCGGCAGGCTGGTGGGCGCCGCCGCGGGGGCCAGGTGCTTCCCGCACAGCCGGTGCACCTCGGCGTGGAAATCGAGCAATTCGGCCGTCGGCACGACGAGCCGGGCCAGGATCGCATTGGAGCGCCCCAGCAGCACCGACGCGCCGACGGCGCAGCCCAGCGGCAGCCGCCCGGTGAGCGGCCGCAGCGCGGCGTCGGCCTCCTCGGCGATGCGGTCGGCCACCGCGAGCGTGACGTGCGGTCTCCCGGCGGGGGCCTGGCTGGGAATCCCGGCGCCCGCCAGCGCGTCCCACAGCCCGCGGATCGTCGCCTCGGTCTCGCCGTCGAAGAGCAGCTCGATGGAATGCA
>NZ_LZJB01000200.1:0-8676 GCF_001666895.1 Mycobacterium sp. E3298 | reverse complement strand
CCTCCGCGACACCGACGACGACGAACCCGTTTGACGTAACGACCCGTTTCGCCCGGCTCCGCCGCGCTCACGATCGCTGGATTTTAGTTAGGTCGACCCGTCAAGCGAGCTAAAACTTCACGGCAAGATCCTGGCGAGCCAACCTGCGAACACCCCAGAAGTAGGTGACGAGTGGCATGGTGCACCACAAGAGGTTCAGAACCACGAACTTGACCCACATCTCGACTGGGCTTGTCATGCTTTGCAGATTGTTAGCGATCTCCACCCCGAAGTAGACCGCAGGCAGCGTGACCTCAACGATCATCCCACCCATGATGAATGACAGCTGAATGCTGGTGAAGCGCTTACCATTCCGGAAGAACTGCACCATGGCATACGCCTCGAAGAGTCCAATGAAGAAGGCGATCCACTCAAGGACGACGATGAGCGGGTCGCCGTTCAGGTACCGCGCGTCGCCTCCGAGCAAGATGGGTGACCACATGTACGTCCACAGCGCGCCATGCTGCACGCCGTTTCTGATCTGATCGAAGAACAGGAGCCACGGCAGTTCCCAGATGAATCGTGGAATCAGGGCGATGAAGACCCAGACGATCACCATCGCGCCTAAACGGTCCCACTTCGTGCGGTCACGTTGACCTGGAAGCGGAAGCCACGGGAGCGCAAGGGCCGTCGAGAAACAGCCCACGACGAAGACGACCAACGTGGTGGACGCGACGACGTGGGACACCCCAGCATGGAATTCGAGGTACCAGAAGACGATCTGGATAACGAAGAAGAACGCCAGGACGCCCAAGAGCGACTTTTGCAGTGACGAGAGTCCGCCCTCGGCCGGGTAAGCGTTCGTGTTGTCGGCGCTGATCGTCTGAGACATGAGGTGGGCTTTCGGGGCGAGGTAAGCTGAACGCGGAAAGCATGGCATACGCCATGTTTTAATCGCAAGGCTACTGACTAGGGTGCTGTGAATGAGCCAGCGCGGATCACAGACATGACTGGGCGCAGACGAACCGCCCCGCGCCGTCCGAGCACCGGGCGACAGCAGCGCGGGGACCGGACCCGCGAGTTACTCATCGACGAAACGGTTCGGTGCATTCGCGAGGAAGGCTTCTCCGCGGCTAGTGCCCGGCACATCATTGAGCGCGCCGGCGTGAGTTGGGGTGTCATTCAACATCACTTCGGGGACCGCGATGGTCTGCTAACTGCGGTGATCGAAGATGCCGTTGACCGTCTCGTCGCCTCGCTGGAGGTGTTGGCCGGTGAGCAGGTCATGGACACCCAAGACCTGGTGCGGGCAGCATGGGACGCCTTCGCCAATCCAAAGGCCATGGCGGGGTTGGAGATTCTCATCGCAACCAAGGACTTGCGTGACGGCCTTGATGAGCACCACTTGAAGCGTCTCGGCGCGGCCCTAGCGGCATTGATCACACGTTTGAATACCGGGGCCAACCGTGAACATGCCGTTGCGTTGGGCCTTCTGCTGTGGACAACACCGGTGGCGATGATGATTGCCGAGATGTTCGCCACGCCTCCGCTACGCCCAACGGATGCCCAAAAGGCGGTTGCCGATCTAATCGATGCGCATCGCTGAGCGCGGATCTGACGACGAACCCGTGTGACGCAATGAACCGCGTCGCCTTAGGCTGGCATCACCCGGCGTACGTCGGGGCCCCACAGCGGCTGCACGGCGGGCAGCGCCAGCTGCGTGGTGGTGATGACCTCGGCCAGCTCGCGCAACTGCGTGTGCACCGAATCGAGTAGCTCGGCCAGCTCCGTGCGCAGCCCGTCCTCGCCGACCTCTTCCAGCTCGGCGGGATGCGAGCGGCGCAACAGGGTGCCGATCTCGTCCACCAGCCGCTCCGGCCGCGACGATCCCGATGCACCCGGCAGGTCTTTGAGGTTGGCCCGCAGCCGCTCGACCTGGTACAGCAACGAGCGCGGGTTCTGCGCGTCGAACAGCATCAGCTCGGCCACTGCGGCGACGCTCACCTTGCCCACGGTGCGGCGTCGGTAGATCACCGAGGACTCGCACGCCACCAGCGTCGCCTCGATGATCGTCTGCTCGGCGATGGCGCCGCGGACGGCGGTCAGCGTCGCCCGCAGCAGCGCGGTCAGCCACAGGCCGCGTTCGATGCGCTTGCCGATGTCCATCATCGACCAGCCCACGTCGCGCACCATCGACTCACCGGCCACACCCGCAAGGGTCAGCATCCCGGCCAGCGTCTGCGCCTGAGCCGACGCGAGGAGCGCGTCGGCTTCGGCGAGCGAGTCCGGCGGCTCGCGACGCTGCGCCAGCGCTCGTTCCACCCCGGCCAGCACCATCCAGGTGTCGTTCGACATCTGGTCTCGCACCGCCCTGGCGGCCAGCGCCAGACCTTCCACCGACTGCACCAGGGACCCGGGGCGATCGGGGTCCACGGTCAACGACCACAGCGTCGAGGGCGCGACGGCGATCATTTCGGCTGCGTCCCTGGCACTCTCGTCGGTCCAGTCGTCGGCGCTCGTGTCGGTTCCGGTGATCAGGCCCAGTGCGGCCATCAGCACCGGCACACACGCGCTCTCCTCGGTGTGCTGCTGATGCCGGTACACGTGGAACCTGTCGCGGGCGACCAGCAGCAGCCGCGCCATGTTCTCCGCGCGCTCGCCGTAGCGGCCGATCCAGAACAGGTCGGACAGCACGCGCGGCGAGCTGACGCCCCAGGTACCGGCCGCGGACTTCGCCGGTGGCGGCGGGGACGGCAGACTCACCGCCTCGGCCCGCGCACGCTCCGTCGGGCGGACCCAGACATCCTTAGCGGCAACGGTTTCCAGCGTGTACGCGGCGGGACCGGGTGCCAGCACGTAGCCGACCCCGCCAATCATGGGGGCGTACCCGCTGCGCTGGGCGACGTTGAACAACCGGATCCCGACGCCGGCCGACGACAACACCCCGGCGTGGTCGGTGGGCGCCGACGAGAACTGTGGCAGCTCCTGGCCGATCCACTGCCACGGCATCTTCTCAATCCGGCCGGCCAGTTGTGTCAGCTGATACGACGAAAGCGTCGGCCCGACAAGGGCTTTCCCGCCGACGGTAGACTTCACCAAAAGCGACGACAGGTTCGCCAGCAGGTGCGAGCGTTCGCTGGCGATGCCGCCCCAATAGACCGGCGCGGTGTGCAGCAGCGGGGCCTCGGACAGCAGGCGCTCGGACAGCTGGGGCAGAAACCGCAGCAGCCCGGGGTTTTCCAGGATGCCGCTGCCAAACGTGTTGACCACGGTCACCGTCCCGCGGTGGCACGCCTCCACCAGACCGGCCACCCCGAGCCGGGAGTCGGCGCGCAGATCCAGCGGGTCGGCGTAATCGGCGTCCACCCGACGCAGGACGACGTCGACCCGTTTCAAGGTGCCCAGCGAGCGCATCCACAATTTGCCGTCGCGCACCACCAGGTCCGCACTCTCCACCAACGGGAAACCCAGGAGCGTGGCCAGATACGCCTGATCGAAGGCGGTTTCGGAAAAGATACCCGGGCTGAGCACCACCACCACGGGATCCTGGGCAACGTCGGGCGCGGCATCGATCAGCGCCAGCCGCAAGGCCTGGGCGAACGGCGTCGTCGGTCGCGGTGCGATCCGCTCGTAGAGGTCGGGAACCGAGTGCGCGACGACGCGCCGGTCGGCCAGCGCGTAGCCGGCGCCGGACGGTGCCTGCGTCCAGTCGGCGTTGACCTGAAAGGCTCCGTCCGGCAGCCGGCTGACGTCACAGGCGTGCAGGAAAAGCTGGTGATGCCCGGGTATTTCGATGCCGTTGGCGGCCCGCACGTAACCCGGATGGGCGAACAGCAGCTCCGGCGGCAGCACGCCCTCGGTGAGCAGGCTGCGCGATCCGTACAGGTCGGCGAGCACGGCGTCGAGCAGGCGGGACCGCTGCACCAGACCGGCCTCCAGCAACTCCCATTCCGCGGCGGACAGCACGATCGGCAGCGTGTCGAGGATCCACGGCCGAGGCTCCAGGCCGTGCCCGCCGGGTTCGACGTCGGTGTAAGTGATGCCGTCGCTGTCGATCAGGCTGCGCACCACCGACCGCAGCCGGTCCAGCCCCGCCCGGCCGCGCTCGGCGATGGTGTCGGCCAGCTCCGCCCAGGCCGGTCGGACGTTCCCGTCCTGATCGACGAATTCGTCGTAACCGGCGGCGGGGCCGTGCCGCAGATCGAACAGCGCCTCCTGGGCGCGTGCGGCGCGATACCCGGCAAGCAGGCGGTCCGCGTCTTCGTAGCGGTCCTCGTGGCGCCCGCCAGCGGCCGCCGGGGGTGCACCGGTGCCGAATGTCATGTCCGCAAACGCCATTACTGCTGAACGGTACGCACGCGGCGCAGGTCTAGGATGCCCGGCGCGCCGATGTCGGTGAAGATGCGTGCCTGCTTTTCCCGGATGTCCGACAAGTCGAGCTTGCCGGGGGTGAAGCCGGTGGCCTCGAACCGGCGGGCGCGGCGCGCCTCGGCCTCGACGGCGTTGACGGGCGGTTCGTCGTAGGCCCGCCCGCCGGGGTGCGCGACGTGATAGGTGCACCCGCCGCGCGACGTGCCCGTCGTCAGGTCGATCAGCTCGAACTGCAGGGGGACGTCGGTGCTGATCGTCGGGTGCAGCGCGCTGGGCGGCTGCCACGCCTTGAACCGGACCCCGCCTACGTGGATGTCGGGGTTGTCGGTGGCCAGCAGCGGCACCGGGTAGCCGTTGACCGTCACCACGTAACGGTGGCGGTCCGCGCCGATGATCCGGATCTGGATGCGCTCGACCGACGAGTCGACGTAGCGGGCGGTGCCGCTGGCCGTGGCCTCCTCGCCGAGGGTGTTCCACGGTTCGATCGCCCCGCGCAACTCGATCTCGACGCCGTCGAACACCGCGGTGCCGATGCGCGGGAAGCGGAACTCGGTGAACGGGTCCAGCCAGCTGGTCTCGAACGCGATGCCGTCCGCGCGCAGGTCGGCGGCGACATCGGCGATGTCGTGAATCAGGAAGTGCGGCAACAGGTATCGCCCATGTAGGTTGGCGCCGTGGCGGATCAGCGGGGCGCGCAGCGGCTCGTCCCAGAACCACGCCACCAGCGAGCGCACCAGCAGCGATTGCACCATCGCCATGCGCAGATGCGGGGGCATCTCGAACCCGCGCAACTCCAGCAGGCCGAGCCGGCCGCGGGGGCTGTCGGGGCTGTAGAGCTTGTCGATGCAGAATTCGGCGCGGTGGGTGTTGCCGGTGATATCGGTCAGCAGGTGGCGCAACGCGCGGTCGATCACCCAGGGCCGGGGGGCGTTGCCCCCGAAAGGTCCGGAGAGCCGGGTGATTTCGGCGAACGCGATCTCGAGCTCGTAGAGGGCCTCGGCGCGGCCCTCGTCGACGCGGGGTGCCTGTGAGGTGGTGCCGACGAACCGGCCGGCGAACAGATAGGACAGCGACGGGTGTCGTTGCCAGTACGTCAGCAGCGAGACCAACAGGTCCGGGCGCCGCAGCAGGGGCGAGTCCGCGGGGGTGACGCCGCCCAGCGTGATGTGGTTGCCGCCGCCGGTGCCGCCGTGGGTGCCGTCGACGTCGAAGGACTCGGTGGACAGCCGGGCCAATCGCGCTTGCTCGTAGAGGGTTTCGAGCTGCTGGCTCTGTTCGGCGAAGCTGGCGGTGGGCGCGACGTTGACCTCGATGACGCCGGGGTCCGGGGTGATCGTGGTCGACCTCAGCCGGGGGTCCGGCGGGGGATCGTAGCCCTCGATCACGACCGGGCAGTCAGCCTTGGCCGCGGCGGCCTCGACGCGGGCGATGAGGTCGACGAAGTGTTCCAGTGCCTCGGTGGGCGGCATGAAAAGGTAGAGCAGCCCGTCGCGCACCTCGGCGACCATCGCGGTGGGCGGGGCGGTGTCGGAGTCGTCCACCACCGCCTGGTCCGATTCCGTCGTCAGCGCGTCGCCGGCGGCGTGGGGATCGGCGTCGAACGACGGGCGCGGCGGGCGCCAGCTGATCGCGTCCAGGGGCAGGCGCAGACCCGCCGGAGAATCGCCGTGCAGCAGCACGATTCGGCCCCGGCGCAGCCGCCAGTCCGCGCTGGCCCACCCGGCGCCGTCGTCGCGGCGGTGCAGCGGCAGCACGAAAGCCGCCGGGGCCGTTACGGATTCGTCGAGGCGGCCCAGCAGCGCCGCGCGACCGGCGGGGGTGTCCTCCTCGAGGTCGTCGGCCGGGTCCACCGGGTCGCCCTGCGGTTGCCGGACTTTTTCCGCCAGCCGGTGCAGCGGGTCCTCGTAGGCGGGCCGCACCTGCGAAAGTGGCAGCCCCAGCCCGTCGGCGAGGCCGGCGAGCACCTGGCGGGCGGCCTCACCGTCGACTGCTTCCGGCCGGTCCCCCCACGGGTCGGCCAACAGCGCGCCGTCGTTCCACAGCGGCCGCCCGTCGGTGCGCCAGTAGAGCGCAATCTGCCAGCGCGGCAACGGTTCGCCCGGATACCAACGGCCCTGCCCGCGCTGGATCAACCCGTTCGGCGCCCACACCTCCTTGAGGCGCGCGGCCAGGTCGGAGGCGCGCTGCCGCTTGTGCGGCCCGTCGGCGGCGGTGGTCCACTCCTTGGCGACCTGATTGTCCACCGAGACGAAGGTCGGCTCACCGCCGATGGTCAGCCGCACGTCGGCGGCGGCCAGCCGTTCGTCCACGCGCCGGCCGACGTCGCAGATCGTCTGCCACGCCTCGTCGGTGTAGGGCAGCGTGACGCGGGGGTCCTCGTGGATGCGGGTGACGGTGTTGGAGAACTCCAGCACGGATTCGCAGGGCTCGGTGCCGCCGCTGATGGGTGCCGCGGACGCCGGGTGCGGCGTGGCGGCCAGCGGGATGTGGCCCTCGCCGGCGAACAGCCCCGACGTCGGGTCCAGCCCGATCCAGCCCGCGCCCGGGATGTACACCTCGGTCCAGGCGTGCAGGTCGGTGAAGTCGGCGGCGGGGCCCGACGGCCCGTCGAGCGCCTCCACGTCCGAGGCGAGCTGCACCAGATATCCCGACACGAAGCGGGCGGCCAGGCCGAGCTGGCGCAGAATCGACACCAGCAGCCACGCGGAGTCGCGGCACGAGCCCACCCCGGTGCGCAGCGTGTAATCAGGTGTCTGGACACCGGGTTCCATCCGCAGGCTGTAGGCGACGTCGGCGTTGACCGCGTGGTTGAGCGCGACCAGCAAGTCGATGGTGCGCGTGCCCTCGTCCACCGAGAAGTTCTCCACCCACGCCCGCGTGAGCTCACCCGGCCCCGATCCCTCGCCCGCTTCGTCGACGGGGCGCAGGTAGGGCTCCAGGTCGTCGGCCAGATCCTTGGGATAGGTCAGCCCGGCCCGTCCGGTGGAGGGGGCCCAGGTCTCGGCCCAGTCCTCGATGAAGAAGTCGAACGGGTTGATCACCTTGAGGTCGGCGATGAGTCCCACCGTGATGGTCAGCCGGCGCATCGGATTCGGAAAAACAAGCCGCGCAAGGAAATTGCCTACCACGTCCTGCTGCCAGTTGATGAAGTGCTCTTCCGGCTCGATGCGCAGCGAGTAGGCCTCGAGGGGCGTGCGGCAATGGGGCGCCGGTCGCAGCCGAACGACGTGCGGGAACACCCGGACCGGCCGGTCAAAGGTGTAGCTGGTGCGGTGCTCCAGCGCGACTTTGATGCTCATAACAAGGTGATTGCATCACAAGCGCCACAAGGCCGCAGCGCACCACAGCCGCGGCTAACAGCGCCGTAACTTCGGGCGTGGCTTTGAGGTCAGACCTGCTGCGGCCCGGGCGGCGGGCCCGGCTGGTAGCCCGCTTGCGGCACGGGAACAACCTGGCCGCCGGTCAGCTTGCGGTAGGCGTAGGTCAGGATCAGCGCGTCGAGCGGCGCCGTCACCAGCAGGCCGACCCCGCACGCCAGCGCCCCGGCGAAGATCAGGGCCATCACCACCAGCCACACCAGCAGCGCGTTGGCGAAATTCGACCCCACCAGCGAGAAGCTGGAGGTGAAGCCCTTGATCGCCGACTCCGAACGATCGACGACGAACAGGATGGTGAACTGCACGAACAGGCTCAGCACCAGGCCCGGAACGAAGCACAACGAGTAGCCGATCGAGGTGAGGACACCGACGATCAGCGCGGCCAGGAATGCCATCCCCAGGTTGCGGGGCCTGAAGAACGACGCGATGGTCACCGGCCGCCCGTCGGCGATGTCCAGGCAGCCGGACAGGAAGCCGGCCTGGGCGAACGCGGTGACCAGGTAGGTCAGCAGGGTGCCGATGATGAAGACGACCAGGGCGGCGCCGGTGAGGTTGGTCGTGAAATAAAAGCCGTAGTCGTCACTGGTCGCCGTGTTCGGCGACATGTTCTGGCCCGCGATGTTCACCCCGGTGGCCACGCCGAACAACAGGCCGTACACCAGCGCCGGCACGATCAACACCAGCGCGTTCTTGGTGAACGTGTTCCAAGCCCAGCTGAAGGCGTCACCGACGCTGAACCCCGGGGCGGCGGGTGCCCCATAGCCGGGCTGGGGGTAGCCGCCGTACCCCGGCGGGGGCGCGCCATAGCTGGGCGGCGGGCCGTAGCCGGGCGGCGGGGTGCCGTAGCCCGGGGGCGGGCCGTAGCCGGGTGATTGCGGGGGAGGTGCGCCGTAGCCGGGTGATTGCGGGGGAGGTACGCCGTAGCCGGGTGATTGCGGGGGAGGTACGC
>NZ_LZJB01000199.1:0-13141 GCF_001666895.1 Mycobacterium sp. E3298 | reverse complement strand
GGATGCCTTCGTCGCGCCAATCGAGCGCCGCCCCCACCGGCCGGGCCGGACGGACCGCGTCGAACGCGCCGCCGACGGCGTCGGCCACGCCCCGCGCCCCGGCGCGGGTGACCCCGATGGGCAGGCCCGAAATCCGGCTCGCCAGAACGACATACGCCTCGAAGTCGAGGCCGGCGATCACCCCGCCCGTGAAGACGTCGGCGGCGTCCGACAGCGCCGCCGCGCGACGGCCGGCCGGGAGCGGGGTCAGGTTGCGTTGGGCGGCCAGGGTGCGCGCGACATACAGCGGCGGCACGAGGCTCAGCTCGGCTACCGCGGCGCCGGCCGTCGTGGTGATGACCTCGCGACGGCGGGTCCGGTACTCCCCGTCGGGGCCGAGCGCGTCGATCGCCACCAAATCGGCTGCGACACCGGGCACTTCGGCGGGCATGCTCAGTACACCCCTTCAATGACGGCCTCGCCCTCGAAGGTGGAAACCGGCCGCACCGCACTGACGGAGTCGCTGAGATCGGCCGCAGGCCCGGGCATCCTGACCGCGAGGTCGCGCTCCAGGTTGTTCGGGATGAACATGCCCTTGCTGATGTGGTTCATCACCACCTGACCGGTCTCCCCGTACGGCACCGGCTCGCCCGTGTCGGGATCGACCACCCAGAACACCACGTACGGTGTCCGCGGGTCGAACACGAACGCGTCGCCGTCGACACGGGTAACCGCCTGGGAGAGCACCATCGTGCTGCCGAACGCCATCGTGATCGTCGTCGCCGGGAAGAGGTCGCGGAGCAGGTCGAGGGTGTCGGCGTCCACGTGCGCTCCGCTGAGCAACAGGTAGCGGATCTTGTCGTTCAGCAGATCCACCACCCGGTCGTCGCGGGCCATGGCCTCCAGCAGCGGCGGGGTGGTGTGCAGGTTCGCGACATTCTGCGTCCGCAGCACGAACAGGGCCTGCTCGACGACGTGGTCGACGTAGGCGTCCACCTCGGAGGCCGCGCCGCGCGCGGCGACCTTCTTGACCCAGCGCGGATCGATGTCGATGCCGTGAAAGACCGCACCGAGGCGCTCGGCGACCAGCCGCGAGAAATAACCCACCCCGTGCGGCCCGCTCGGCATCAGGCACAAGAAGCCCTCGCCCCGGCGGAACCCGCCGGTGGCGAAGTCCTCGGTCTGCCACCGAACCACCTGTGCGACCCAATCCGGAAGCTGCACGGTCCTTTTCGGCGCGCCCGTGGTTCCGCCGGACTCGAATATCTGCGGCACCGGCGGTGGCTGCCCGTAGCCGCGGGGGATGAGGTCCTCGACCGGGACCGTGCGCAGTTCGTTGACGAGGTTGGGGAACAGTCGCAGATCAGTGAACGTTTTGACGTCGGTCATCGGATCGAAGTCGAGCGTCGCAGCGGTCCGCAACCAGAATGCCGAACCGGTGTCCTCCCCGAAGTGCCAGGCCATCGCCGCGCGCAGGTAGGCCTCCAGGTCCTCGAGCGGTTCCGAACGCGGAACGTCCAGCAGCGAAAAATCGACATCGGCCATGTCAAGAGATCCTTGCCCATCCGCACCCGATCACCAAGCGTCCGCCACCGTATTGGCTTACTTCGCAGGGAGTTTCGGCGCTGTGTACCCGCCGTTCACTTTGGCAACACGGGTGTGCGGTCCCGCGGCTGAGTCTGCTTTGCGCCGACGGTCGGGTGTGACCTTTATGCGCTGCGGCCCTGAGGCTATGTTCTCTGTAGCGGAAGGGGACGGATCATGGCGGCGGACAACGGCATACCGGCGTGGCTTATCGGTAGCGCGGAGTGCGAATGATCGAGTTCACCCTCACCCGAACCGCGAGAGCGCCGATCGAGACCGTGTTCGACGCCATGACCGACCACCGCGCGATCGCCCGGCACACGCGGCTGTTCCGACGCAGCACGCTTGATCGCGAGGGAACCCCCGCTCCGAACGGTGTCGGTGCGATCAGACGTCTGGTGGCGATCGGGCCCCCGTTCGTCGAGGAGATCATCGAGTATGAGCGGCCCACCCGCTACGCGTACAAGATGCTCTCGGGCGCACCGACGCGCGATCACATCGGCACGATCCGGCTGCGCGAAACAGACACTGGAACCGAGGTCAGCTGGCATCTACGGTCAACGCTGAAAATCCCCGGTGCTGACCGGCTGATGCTGCCGGTGTTCAAGAAGGTCATCGACGAACTCCTCAAGGGCGGCGTCGCCGCCGCCGAGCGTCGCAGCTAAGCCGCGCGGTTGTGTAGCCGGCGCGGGTCGACGCCCGACCGCCGCCACGCGGTTGCCGCCCACGGGGTGTAGATCGCGCCGATGGGCAGCCGGTTGATCAGCGGGTTGAGCGCGCGCATGGCGGCCGCGAACCGTTGGAATCGCCTCTCTTTCTTCGCATTCCACTCCAGTTGGCAGACCTCGCGCATCTGCTGCGGCATGGTCCCGACCAACACCAGGCGGGTGTAGGCGTTCAGCGGGGCGGACAGCACCTTCCAAACCGGGCCGGGAATCCAGCGCGGGCCCGGGATTCCCTTCCTGATGTAGCCGGTCCCGTACAGGACGGTCTTGTGCGGGACGAACCGCTCGAGCATCTCGTCCCAGTAGGCGAGGAACTCGTCGTAGGTCTGCGGCTGGCCGCGGTCGCTGACGCCGTAGAGGCTGTACCACACCTTGCCCTCGTCGAAGATCCGCTCCTTCTCCGCGTGCGACAGCCGGCGGATGAACGTGTCGGTGTTGTAGATGACCTGATCGACGAAGCTGGCGTGTGCCCAGTAGAAGAGTTCGGGATTCAGCGCGTGATACCTCGACCCGTCGCTGATGGTGCCCTTGATCGTCTTGTGGAAGTCGCGCACCTTGCGGCCCCACTCGCGTGGCTCGTCGGAGTAGACGGTCTTCATCAGCGGCGGCGCGGTCCGCTTCGCCCGACCTAACGTGTCGCTGAAGACCACCGAGTGGTCGAGCACGCCCTGGGCGAGTTGTTCGATGCAGTTCTCCACGCCCGCCGTGCGCTGGAACCCGAAGAACTGGGTGCGGTTGTCCCCGTAGAACTTCCAGGTCAACGACTCCGGTCCGAGCCGCGCGCCGGCGGCCCCGGCAGGCCCGTCTACCGGCATGGGCAACGCCTCCCGCACCCCGGTGTCGAAGCGGGTTCCCGCCGTGAAAGGGGTGGGGGCGGCCGCCAACCCGTCGTTGTGGGTGGTCATGCTCCCCTCCCCGCGGCCTCAGCCGCCATGCCCTTGCGAATCAATGACACAAAACCGTATCTTTGTTTCAACAGCCTAGCAACCGGTCGCGCCGATCGCATACCGGGCGGTCATTCGAGGAGTTGAGGCGATGCGGACAGCCACGCAGCCCGACGCGGACGCGGCGCTGAGCGACGTCGACCGCACCATCCTGGACACCGCGCGCGCCGTCTTCGAGACCTACGGCGTGCGCCGGGCCAACATCGAAGACGTCGCGGCCCGCGCGGGCGTCAGCCGCAGCACCGTGTACCGGCGCTTTCCCACCAAGGACGACCTGTTCGGACACGTGGTGCGGCGCGAGGCCGAATCCTTCTTCAGCACGCTGGACCGCGCGACCACCGGCTGCGATCCGCAGCAGGCCGTGGTCGAGGCGTTCGCGCTGGGCGTGCGCCTGGTCCACGACTCGAAGCTGTACTCGCGGATCGCCGAGAGCGAACCCGAGCTGTTGGGCATGTTCTCCCGATCGCGGGCCTTCCCCATCGGGCAGTTCGCCGACGGCATCGCCCACACCCTGCGCCGCTGCGGGACCGACATTCCCGACCGCGACCTGTCCAACATCGCCGACATCCTGCTTCGCGTCGCGCTCGGCATCATCGTGTTTCCCACCGACCGCCTCGACACGTCAGACCCCGCGGCCGTCCGCGAGTACGCCGCCCGTTACCTCGTGCCGATCATCCGCCGCTGAGCGGTTCCGGCGTGTCGGTGACCTGCACTAGCCTGGATGCGTGGCTGGGAGTTCTGCGGCTCCGCGAACCCGGTACGCCAGTTGCGGCGAGATCGACATCGCCTATCAGGTCTTCGGCGATGGTCCGATCGACCTGCTCGTGCTGCCGGGCCCGCTGATCCCGATCGACTGCGTCGACCTCGAGCCGTCGATGTACCGGTTCCATCGCCGGCTCGCGTCGTTCTGCCGGGTGATCCGGTTCGACCAGCGCGGCATCGGCCTGTCGTCGCGGGTGCCCGCGGACATGCTCGGCCCGGAATCGTGGGCGCAGGACGCGATCGCGGTCATGAACGCGGTGGGATGCGAGCGGGTGACGATCTTCGCCCCGGGTTTCACGTCGCTGGCCGGGATTGTTCTGGCGGCCGACCATCCCGAGCGGGTGAACAGCCTGGTGATTGCAAACGGCGCGGCGCGCACGCTGCGTGGGCCCGATTACCCCATCGGCAGCGACCTCGACGACGCCGACCGCTTCACGACGGTCGGGATGGAGCCGGACGCCGTCGAGCAAGGGTTCGACATGCTCGGCATCATCGCGCCCTCCGTGGCGGGCGACGCCGCGTTCAGGTCGTGGTGGGACATGGCCGGCAACCGGGCGGCGTCGCCCAGCATGGCCCGCGCGTTCATCAACAAGGTCAGGGAGGGCGACGTCCGCGACCGGCTTCCCCGTATCGCCGTCCCGACCCTGATCCTGCACCGCGACAACCAGGCCTTCAGCCCCGTCGAGCACGCCCACTACCTGACCGAACACATCCCCGGCGCACGCCTGGTCGAGTGCCCGGGCGGGGACACCCTGTACTGGGTCGGCGACACCGCCCCCGTCCTCGACGAGATCGAGGAATTCATCACCGGCGTGCGCGGCGCCTCCGACGCCGAGCGCCTGCTCACGACGATCGTGTTCACCGACATCGTCGGCTCCACCGAGCGTGCCGCGCTGCTCGGCGACCACCGCTGGCGCGACCTGCTCGACAACCACGACACCCTCGTTCGGCACGAACTGCTGCGATTCTCCGGGCGAGAAGTCAACACGGCCGGGGACGGCTTCGTCGCGACGTTCAGCAGCCCGAGCGCCGCGATCGCGTGCGCCGACGCCATCGTCGACGCGGTCCGCGTGCTGGGCATTGAGGTGCGGGTGGGCATCCACGCCGGTGAAGTCGAGGTGCGCGGCAACGACGTCGCCGGCATGGCCGTACACATCGGCGCCCGGGTGGCCGCCCTCGCCGGCCCCAGCGAGGTGCTGGTGTCCTCCACGCTCCGCGACATCGTCACCGGATCGCGGCACCGCTTCGGCGACCGCGGCGAGACAGCACTCAAGGGCGTGCCGGGCCAGTGGCGGTTGTACTCGCTGGTGCGCGAGCACGCCGCCGTCAGGCGGTGACCGAGTGCGGCTCGGCGTACGCTGCGTAGTGGCGGGGTAGGGGCCGCCAGGGGGCCTTCTTCCGGCGGCCCGATCCCCGATTCCGGCGTACGGCTTGGTATTTGGTCGAAGGAGTGCGCATGACCGACGTGCACGTCTCGTTGCCCCCCGCGCTGCGTCGAGCGCTGGAGCTGCTGGCCGATCCGCCGGCGAATCCCGATGTGAGCAAGGGTTATCTGGATCTGCTCGGTAGCGGATCCGACGAGGGCAACGGCGTCGCCAAGAACACCGGCCCGATCCAGGCGGCGTGGGCATCACCGATCGGATCGATGCTCTACGACAACGCCCAAGCCCTGTCGCGGCGGTTGATCAGCGCGTGGCAGACACCGCTCGAGTGGTTGAACATCCCGCCCGGCGGCACAGCGCTCGATGTCGGCTCGGGCCCGGGTAACGTGACCGCGTCGCTGGCACGCGCGGCCGGCCCGGGCGGGCTCGCGCTGGGGGTCGACATCTCCGAGCCCATGCTGGCGCGCGCCGTCCGCAACGAGGCCGGACCGCAGGTCGGCTTCATCCGGGCTGACGCACAACGACTTCCGCTGCGCGACGACACGGTCGACGCGGTCATCTCGACGGCCGTGTTGCAGCTGATTCCCCATCCGGAGACCGCGCTGGGCGAGATGGCGCGGGTGCTACGACCGGGCGGCAGGCTGGCCGTCATGGTGCCCACCGTCGGTCCGGCCGCCCGGCTGTTCCAGAAGCTGCCGAACGTGGGGGCGCATGTCTTCGACGAGGACGAGATCGGCGACATCCTGGAAGGCCAGGGATTCGTGAGCGTGCGCGTGAAGAACTACGGCACGGTCCAGTGGGTGCGGGGTAAGAACGGCTGAGTCAGTCGCGTTTCACAGCGGCCGTGGCCTCACGAGTCGGGGTTCTGTGCGACCGTGGCGAGCCGGTCCATCGATTCGCGCAACATCTCCGGCGTCGTCGCGCGAGCGCGTTCCAGGCGGCTGGCGTCGGTCAGCCCCGTCCAATCGTAGGTGTGGGTCACCGTGGTGAGTTCGGCGTTCACCGGGCTGAGCTCCCAGCGCCACAGGTGACCGGGCGGCTGTTTTCTGGGTTCGGCTGGGCACCAGGCGATTTTGCTGCCTTCGACGAATTCCACGACGTGGTTCTCCCGCACGGCGCCATTGGTCAGCTTCGTGGTGAACACGTCCCCGACGGCGCGGACTCGTTGGCCCGGGGCGGACGAGGCGAGGTTGTTGTTGCCGTCCCAGCTCGGCTGGCGCGCGGGGTCAGCGATCAGCTCGAAGATCCGCGCGGCGTTGGCCGCGATGACGCGCGTGGCGCTCACGATGCCTTCGATTTCCATGTCCGACATACCGCTATCCAAACACGTCCACCGGAGCGCCGCCGCGGTGTGAATGTGACCTTCGGCCGAAGCGTTGAGGACCTTCGACCGTCGAGCTACCGGCCGGCGGGGTGCGACCGTGGTGGATGCCGGGGCAACCCGGTGGTCTGCTCGAAGTGCAGCAAGCCCATTTTTGGGCGAGGCCATCCGCAAGGGCCTGATTGACCCACCGTCTTAAGACGGGGAACTGCCTTCGGGCAGACCCTCATGCCTACGGCATCCGGGGCAGCGCCTCGACCGGCCCGGACAGCGCCGCCTTCACGTAGCGGGTGTCGTCGTCGGCCAGCACCTCGGGCTCGCCCCCTTCGATACCGTCGACGATTGCGTGCGCCACCTGACGCGGGTCGTTCTTTGGTGCGTCGAAGCCGGACGCCATCTCGGTGTCGGTGAAGCTGAGGTGCGCGGCGACCACCAGGGTGCCCTGCTTTTCGAGTTCGATCCGCAGCGTATTCGTCGTCGACCACAGCGCCGCCTTGGAGTCGCCGTACCCGCCGGAGCCGGGCATCCAGGACAGGATCGAGGCGATGTCGACCAGCGCGCCGCCACCGTTGGCGGCCAGGATCGGCGCGAAGGCCTTGGCGACGCGCAGCGCACCGAAGTAGTTGGTCTCGAACACCGCGCGCACTTCCTCGATGTCGCTGTCGAGCAGCTTCGCCGCGCCGAGGACACCCGCGTTGTTGATTACGATCTCGGCGTCCGAAGCCGAAGCTGCCAGAGCCGCAACGGAGTCCGCATCGGTCACGTCCAACTCGGCGCTGACCACGCGCGGGTCCGCGCTGGGTTTGGGCGCCCGCGCCGTCGCGTAGACCTTGGCCGCGCCCCGCTCCAACAACTCGTCCACGATGGCCTTGCCCAGCCCGCGCTGTCCGCCGGTAACTACGACCGTCGACCCTTTGATGTTGACCATGATCCAGACTCCTGACGTAGGTAAATCCAATTTGTTTCTGTCACCGTAGTTGCCGGTGTCGACATAGTCAAGTATCTTTTAGTTATGTCTATTTCATGGGCTGCGTCACAGCGGTACGGCATCACCCCGGCGCCCGGCGGCCTGGCATTGGTCCAGGACTTCCTCAACACCAGGGGGATCGCGGGCTATGGCCCGGACCTGCTGGCTGACACCGCGGTCGCCCGCGACTGGGTCGCGGGCGCGGTGCGTAACTGGTCGACCACCCGCGGCGAGGTGCTACCGCCGCCCAAGCTCGACGACGCAGATTTGACCAAGCTGCGCTCGTTGCGGGACACCATCGATGCACTGGTGAGCGGCGAGACGACGGGCGGACGAGGCGCCATTCCCGCGGCCCTGGTGGTCTCCGACGCCGGGGCGGTCCGACTGGAGCCCAGCGGCGCCGGGTGGCGCTGGCTGGCGTCGGCGCTGTGGGCCGAGATTCTGCTGAGCCAGCACGCCGATACCTGGCGGCGCGTCAAGCGGTGCCACAACCACCACTGCGGGTCGACGTTCTACGACCGCTCCAAAAACAACAGTGGGGTCTGGCACGACGTCAAGACGTGCGGTAACGCCGCCAATCTGCGCGCTTCGCGGGCCCGTCGACGGGAACGCGAGCGCGCGATGGGCCTAGCGGTTCCGCCACAGTAGGCGGTAGCGGTAGTAGAGGCCCCGCCGGATCGTTGCTTCCGGTAGCACGTCGGCGGACACCCGGCGAATCTCCTGGAGACTTTCCCGCGGATCGGCCACGGCCACGCCGATGTTGCGAGTCTCCCGGTGCAGCAGCGACCCTGCGCGCGCGGCGGGGGTGCACAGGGCGGCCCATGCCCAGTCGGCGACCGTTTTGTTGGCCGACAGCCCCACGACGGCGAGTTCCCCTGCGGGCGTGAGCATTTCGCGTGCCCTCTGCAGGGTCTCGCGCAGGGGCAGATGATGCAGGCTGGCCACGAACGTGATGAGGTCGAACGAGCGCGGCTCCGCCGCGAAGGCTTCGAAGCGGGCGAGGAGCACCGAGGCATTGTCGGTGGATTGCAACCGATCTATCGCCCGTTCGACCGCGGTTGGGTCGGCATCGATGCCGACGACGCTGCGCGACACCGTGGCCAGCCGCCGGGCGAGCAACCCGTCGCCGCACCCCACGTCCAAGGCGTCGCCGCGATGGCGCGCGGCGATGTCGACCAGCCAGCCGTGATACGCGGCGTTGTGGTTCCAGTAGTCGTGCGGGCGGTCGGCCCTCAGCAGCGCTCCGCGCCCCGTGGCATGAGCCTCACGGCGCGTGCGCGGCTTGGCCGGGTTCTCAGCACCACCCGCAACGCGTAACCGGCACGCGCCTTGATCGGCGTCACGACATCGAGATTGCTAGGGCTCTGACTGATCCAGGAGGGCAGTGTCGCCACGGTTTCGATCCTTCGTCTGTTCGGCCTGTTGCGCCGATTCATTGAATTGCACCGGGGCCGCTTTACGGGCGCGCCGCGCCGGGGTAAACGCCACGAAAAGCCATTTTGTGGCCCTACGCACAGCCGCCCGTGCGCCGGCGCGCTGTCACACATTGGCCGGGCGTCTGAACTTCCGCAGGTAGGCCGGCAGCCCCCGCGCGGGTGGCGCCTTGGGCCAATCATCGGCCCGGAAGTAGGCGTCGGTCCCGCCATCGACGAAGACGACACTGCCGCAGAGGAATTCGGCGGATTCGGACAGCATGAAACACATCCACTCGGCCATGTGCCGCGCCTCGCCGAAGCCACCGATTGGCACGGGGAAGGACCGGACGGCCTTGGCCTGCCGGGGCGTCGCGAGCTGTTCCTGCAGCAACGGCGTCATGATGGCTCCGGGCGCCAGCGCATTCAGCCGCACGCCCGCGCCCGCCCACTCGGGCAGCACCGCGTTTCGCCGCACCCAACGACTCAGGGCGATCTTGGAGGCCGCGTACATCATCGTCGGCGCGGCCGGGCCGAACGGTCGCACCGCTCGCAGGGCCTTGCCGGCGTCATGCGCGAGGAACGCCTTCACCGCGCGGCGCGGGACGAGGGGCACCGTCGTCGCCGAGTTACTGGCCACCACAACCACTTTCGCGCTCTCGGCCGCGACCAGCGCCGGTCGCCACGCGACCAGCGGCTCGACGACGCCGAAGAAGTTGACCTCGCCGATCTGGCGTAGCCGCTCTCGACCGGGGCTGGGCCCGAGCCCGGCGGCCAGCACCGCGCCGTCGAGTCTGCCGCCCGAGGCCGCCAGCACGCCGTCGGCGGCCTGCCGACGCCCCTGTGGCGTCGACAAGTCGGCGACGACGTCGGCGTCTTTGATGTCGACGCCGATCACGGTGTGCCCGTCGGCCTTGAGCCGCTGCGCGGTCTCGTGGCCCATCCCGGATGCCGATCCGGTGACCGCATAAGTGCCCATCGCCTTAGTTCTTACCAGCCGCGGTGGCCTGGGGCCTCAGGTTTTGGCGGCGGCCTTCTCGACATCGAGCAGCTGCTCGCCCCGTCGCTCCTCGTCGTACGCTTCACGTCCGCCCCGCAAACCGAACAGGCGTTTCGAGAACAGCAGGTAGACCACGGCGGCCACGTTGATGGTGAAGGTGACCACGCGGGTCATCGTGATGCCCTTGGCCAGGTCGTGAATCTCCAAGGGCAGGAACACCGACGTGGCTATCACCGCGAAGTACTCACCCCAGCGCTTCAGCAGCCACAGACCGACACCTTCCACCACCTCCAGCAGCGCGTAGGCGGTCAGCATCAGGGTCAGCAAGGCCAGGGTGGAGGGTTTGGCGGCCAGCGCCTTCTCGAGTTCGTGCACGATGGTCATCTGGTCGACCTTGAACCCGGCGGCGCGGAAGATCGGCAGGTCGCGTTCGAGGGTGGCCTGGATGGCTCCCCGGGCTCCGCGAAACTTCCACACCGCATAGGCGGCGAGCGCGATCACCACCGCGCGGAACAGGCGTTCCACCGCGAGCGCCCGGATGATGATCGCCTGGCGTAAAGCCTTGCCGCGCATGATCATCGGCGCATCTTCGGCGCGTCCCCGCCCGTGTGGCGCGCCGACGGTGAACTCACCGCAACGCAGGCAGCGCCACACCTCGCCAAGTCCGGTGGTGCCGCTCAGCCGGGCGGCGAGATCCTGTTCGTCGGGCGCATAGGTGGCGTGTCCCGCGATTGCGCAGGTAACCAACTCCCACCTATTGATGCCCTGATCTTTGCGCATGGCCGATCATCGCACTGCCGGCGGCGGGTAACGCAAGAGGGCGCGTCAGAACCGCGGATTGGCCCGCGGCCGTTGCGCGCGGGGGCTTACCGCCGCCAGGAGACCGGTGAGGTCGGTGACCGAGATCTCGTCGAGGTGATCGACCGCCGCGACGATGTCGGCGCGCAACGCTTCCCCGCAGAAGGGTTCGGCCAGCCAGGCGAACTTGTCGATGACGCGTTCCCACGACATGGGCCGGGTGGGCGAGCCCTCGTAATCGGCTTGCTCACGGTGGAATTCGCGCCCGTCCCGGGTCGACAGGTGAACCCGGGCCGCGGTGCGTTTCGGATAGTCGGCGGTCAGGTCGGCAGCCGGTTCGACGTCGACGCGCGCCAACAGCTCCTGCACGTCGGCGCGGCGCACCCGCTCGGTTTCCAGCTGTTCGGGGCCCACCCCGCCGTCGAGGAGTGCAACCGCGCTCAAGTACTTGAGGTTGTAGTCGGCCTGCTCCTTGGTGCGGGGCTCATCCTTGGCGCCGTAGGCTCCCCCGCCGGCGAAGTCATAAGCGCCCTGGAAGACCTCGAGGGTTACCCGCGCGATGTCCTCGCCCCGCAGGGAGTGCTCGTCGCGCAACGCCAAGATCGCGTCGATGACGACCTGGCCGTGAATCAGTGAGCAGTACTGCTTCAAGTAGGTCCGTTCGACGCAGGCGAGCCCGCGGTCGGCGGCCGCGAGATCGATCGGCTGATCGAAGAGTTGGACGAGGCCGTGCGGGCCCTCGAACAACGACCGCGGGCCGGTGACGCCGCGGGCGGCCAGCATGGTCGCGTAGACGGCGCGCATGCCGGTGATGGCCGGTGAGATGCCCTTCCAGTTCGAGACCGGTTCGGCGTGCACGGTGGCCAGCGACACGTTGTCGGTCGCCGCGGCCGCGATCGCGTTGGCGGTCTCGTCGACGCCCAACCCAAGCAACTTGGCCGCGCCGGCAGCCACCGACATCGACAGCTGCAACGCGTGATTGAGTCCCCGCGCCATCACGGGCACCCGGGCGCTGAATCGGCATTGCACCTCGTAGGCGACCGCCAGGGCCAGCAGGAAGTCGGCTCCGCTGGCGCCGGTGTGCTCGGCGACGGCCAAGATCGCGCCGAAGTTGTCGGCGGGATGGCACAGCCCCCCGACCGTCAGATAGGTGTCAAGGAGGTCGGGATACCGCACCAGCACCGCGTTGAAGAACGCGGCCTGGTCCACCGACGCCCGTCCCCCGCCCACCAGTGTCGCGGTCGGGGCGCCACTGAACTGGTCGGTGTGCTCGCGAACGGTCGCAATCAGCTCCCCGTCCAGGGAACCGACCGCGCAGGCGATGCTGTCGAGCACGTTGCGTTTGAGCAACGCCCGTGGCCGTCCCGTCAGGTCCGCCTGCTCCGCGCCGACGACGAATCCGGCCAGTTGCTCGACAACGTAGTTCTCTGCCATGACTTTTCGCCTTCCGGGCCGACCACTCCACTGAAGCGCGGCGCCGGCCCGCTCGTCCAGGACCGTTCTCTTACCAGTGTTCGGGGCGAGTTCTCACCGCAGGTGGGGATCGCCGGCGGGGGCCCACCAGCGGCCGGCGGGCGGGGCCGGCCAGTCGCGGGTGCGCGCGATCGTGAGCAGCGCGTCCACGGCGTCACGCACGCTGGCGCGGTCGTCGTCGCGCCGGTGCAGCAGCGACCATGTCCACAGCGGTATCGGCTCGGCGACGGGGCGCTGCCCCAGACTCGGTGGCAGCGCCGCGGTATGGCGTTTCGGTGATGCGAGCACGGCCGCGCCCACCTTGCGCACGTGTGCGTAAAACGCATCCCCGGTGATGCCGCCGTCGTCGATGTGCACGACGCGGGCGCCCACGGCCGCCGCGAACTCGGTGGCGTATCGGTTCCACGACGACCACGCCGACTCGTCGGCGTCGACAAGCACGCTGAGCCGTTGCGCGGCAACGGGATCCGCCGAGGAAGTGCCGGGCAGGACCGCGCGCAGCGCCTCGGTTCGCACCAGGTGTGCCACCAGGCCGAGCTGACTGACCTGGTCGGCAGTGACCCACGCCAGCGCGACGTCGAGGGTGCCCTCGGCAACGCGTTCGGCTTGCGCATGCGACGGCAACACCCATTCGTCGAGGCGCAAGTCCGCCGCAGAACCCACCAGGGTGGTGAGGTCCTCGGGCAGCCAGCTGACGTACCCGAGGCGTACCGGCGTGCTGCGCGCGGCCGCCCGCTGGAGCCGGCGCTTGGCATCGTCGGCCAGCGCCAGGATGCGGCGCGCGTCCGGAAGAA
>NZ_LZJB01000198.1:0-557 GCF_001666895.1 Mycobacterium sp. E3298 | reverse complement strand
TCGGGCATGAGCCGGCCCGATTCGTCGAGAACCGCCCCGATGCGGTCGACCGCGCTCCCCGGCCGCTCGGCGGCCGCCCGCAGCCGTGGCAAAGCGACATCGGTGCGCGCCGCGATCGCCGCCTTGATCAGCTCCGCCTTGTTCGGAAAGTAGTTGTAGAGGCTGGCGCTGGTGACATCCGCGGTGCGGGCAATCTCGCGAATCGTGGCTCGCGAGTAGCCCACCGTCGCCACACAGCGCATGGTGGCCACGATGATGATGCGCGTGCGGGTCTGTTCGCCGTCGGCGCCCACCGGGCGCCCCAATCGCGAGGGCCGGGCGCTCATGCGGGACGGCACGCGCCGCCGTCCCGTCCCTCACGCACCGCGCACCTCCGCACGAACCCCGAATAAATCGATCACTCGATTATATTCGACACTGTCAGGCGCCGAGAGCCTGCGGACGGGACGCGCGAGTGCGGAGAACACGGTGACGCGGGCGCAGCGGGGACGCCCCGTCGGCGCCAGCGGTGAGGAGACCCGCACGCGCATCATCACCGCGGCGATGCGCACTGTGGC
>NZ_LZJB01000197.1:0-787 GCF_001666895.1 Mycobacterium sp. E3298 | reverse complement strand
CGGCCGGTGATCCGGAAGGCGGTCGGCATGTTGTCGCGGGCGCGGGCGACCACCCCATCGAAGAACTCCTGACCACCATCTACACCGAAGTCCTCGGCCTCGACCGCATCAGCATCGACGACTCCTTCTTCGACCTCGGCGGCGACAGCATCCTGTCGATGCAGGTGGTCGCCCGCGCCCGCGCCGCGGGGCTGGCCTGCCGTGCCCGCGACATCTTCGTCGAGCAGACCGTGGCCCGCCTGGCCCGCATCCCCGGGATCACCGAGGCCCGCGAACAACTCGTCGACGAAGGCATCGGGCCGATCACACCTACCCCGATCATGCACTGGCTGTTCGACATTGACGGCCCGATCGATGAGTTCAACCAAACCATGGCGCTCCAGGTCCCGACCGGGGCCACCCACGCCGACCTGCTCGCCATCCTGCAGGCGCTGCTCGACCACCACCCCATGCTCAGACTGCGTGCCGACACCAACGCGCGGTCGTTGACCGTTCCCGGACCCGGCGCGGTCGGTGCCGGTGAGTGCCTACACACCGTCGAGGCGCTCACCGATCAGGTGCTGGCCCAGGCCCTGTCTCGGCTAAATCCCGCCGCCGGGGCGATGGTGAGTGGGTTGTGGGTGAGCACCACCGGCCAGTTGGTGTTGATCGTCCACCATCTGGTCGTGGATGCGGTGTCGTGGCGGATCCTGTTGGAGGACGCCAACATCGCCTGGGCCAGCACCTGATCGGTGAGCGCCTCGACGGTGTGTAGGCACTCACCGGCACCGACCGCGCCGGGTCCGGG
>NZ_LZJB01000196.1:0-1768 GCF_001666895.1 Mycobacterium sp. E3298 | reverse complement strand
GGCTGCGTCCACCAGTCGGCGATCCGGCCGAGCCCGCCGAGGCCCGGGGTCAGCGAGATGATCGCGGCGGGGACGGCGACGTACAGGGCGATCTTGAACAGGTACAGCAGATACACGGCATACGGTGTCCCGAAGCCGTGTTCCGCCCAGTGCCGCGTCACGACCTGCAGCCGGGTTGCCCGGGGCAGTGTGGGCCAGGTCTTGCGATCGACGTCGGGAAGGTCAGGGGTCATGAATCCCATGGCGGCCTCGTTCGGTGTCGGCGGAAACCAGCTGGCCCGTCAAATGTATCGGCACCGCGGTGCGGGCGTGGCCGATTCGGCTCGGCCTCAGCCCCCGCTGGTCGCTCGAGGGGCGTAAAGCGCTGCGCGGTAAGGGAATTGCTAACGAACCGCGGAGCGGGGCCGCCCGGTTAGGGCAGTCGGCTCCCCCGAGGCCCGGCGGGCGAAGCGGCTGCGCAACCGTTCGAGCATGCCGTCGAGATTGTCCCGATCCTGCTCCTCGATGCGCGCCATGCGCCGAAGGTTGCACACGGTTTCCACGTCGCCGCCGGCTTGCGCGGCCGCGATCGCCTTCTGGTAATCGTCGAGCCGCTGCTCGATGAGCCTGCGATTCTGGGAGAGCACCCGCACGAAGTAGTCGGCCTGGCGCTGGTCGGCCGCATCGGGGGTGGCCGGACCGGCGTCTGCGGCAGGCCGGTCGTTACCCGGCGCCGACGGCACGGATCCCTTCGGCTCGGGACGGGCCGCCCCGGCGTGGGGCCGGCGGACCCGATGATCACGGGGGCTGATCCTGCGTGCACCCCCTGAGCGGGCGCTGCGCTCTGGGGATAAACCGGCAACGTCCATCGGGTTCCCGTTTCTCGAAATCTCACTGAAGGCGTCGTAACAATAGCGCCCGCGCCCCTGCGGCACCATATCCCCGGAAAGCCAAAGAGCTAAACACCGTGACGGCCGGCCCGCCCCGCTCGCTACCATCGAGGAACTCGACGCGGCTCTTTCAGACCCGAGGCAGCCTCGCGGGAGCGTCAAGGGAGGAACGTGACCGACGACGATCACCCCGATGTCGGCGACATCGGCAAATTCGACCCCGTGTTGACCCAGCGCCTGATGGGCGTCATGCGCCCGGCCATGAAGACCTACTTCCGGTCCGAGGTGCACGGCCTGGGCTCGTTCCCGCCCGGCGGTGCGCTGGTCGTCGGGAACCATTCCGGCGGCATGTTCCCGATGGATGTGCCGATCTTCACCGTTCACTTCTACGAGAAGTTCGGCTACGACCGGCCGGTCTACACGCTGAGCCACGACATCCTGATGACCGGCCCCACCGGGGAGTTCTTCCGGCGCACCGGATACATCCGGGCCAATCGGGAGAACGCGGCCCAAGCCCTGCGGTCCGGCGGGGTGGTGATCGTCTTCCCGGGCGGAGACTACGACGCATACCGGCCCACGCTCGCGGAGAACGTCATCGACTTCAACGGCCGCAAGGGATACGTCAGGACGGCGATCGACGCCGGCGTCCCCATCGTGCCCGCGGTGTCCATCGGCGGGCAGGAGACCCAGCTCTACCTGTCCCGCGGCACCTGGCTGGCCGAGCGGCTCGGCATCAAGCGCCTGCTGCGCAGCGCCATCCTGCCGCTGTCGTTCGGCTTCCCGTTCGGCTTCAGCGCGGTGATCCCGCCGAACCTGCCCCTGCCCACCAAGATCGTCACGCAGGTGCTCGAGCCGATCGACATCGCCGCGCAATTCGGTGACGACCCGGACGTCGACGA
>NZ_LZJB01000195.1:0-7249 GCF_001666895.1 Mycobacterium sp. E3298 | reverse complement strand
GGCCGTCACCCTGTCCGACGCATCCGAGGGCCGGTTCGATCTGGGCCTGGGTGCGGGATCCTGGCCCACGGAGTTCACCAGATTCGCTGTGGGTCAGCAAGATCCGAAGGCCAGGGTCGCGCAACTCGGGCGGCATCTCGAGCTGATCCGGCAGTACTGGGGCGACGGGACGGGGGAGTCCGCGCAGTCCCCCCGCCGGTCCCATCCGATACCCCTGGTCCTCGGCGGAACGGGACCGCGGATGATGGAACTCGTTCGCAGGCATGCGGATTGGTGGAATGTGCCGGCAAACCACCTCGACCGGCTGCCCAAGCTGGCCCCGGAAGCGGGGTCCGCCCGGGTATCGATCCAGCAGATGGTGGGATTTGTCCGGGCCGCCAGCGATCCCAAGGCCGTGCGCGAGGTGAGCTTCCGCCGATTCGGCAACCTGGGCTCCGGCCTGGTGTGCGGCGACGCCGACGAGTTGATCGGTCACTTCGACGGTCTGTCCGCTCAGGGGGTCGAGCGGTTCTACGTGTGGTTCACCGACTTCGCGAAGCCTGATTCCCTGCACGAATTCGGCGAATCGGTGATCAAGGCGTTCCCTGGCGGCGCCGCCGCGCCTCGGTAGGAACGACCGGCGGCCGGGCGAACGGCCCGCGCTGCACCGCGCTGAGCCGGACCTCCGGCAGGTCAAGGGACGGGTCGACGGTGTCCAGCCACGCGACGGCGTCCGCCACGTCGGAGACCCGAATCGCGTACATCTCGAACGGCACATCCTGCAGCATCTCGGTTTCCACCGGTCCCGGCGTCACGAGGTGCACGGCGATGCCGTCGCGGTCGACCTCCAGGGCCAGGGCGCGGGCGAACGCGTTCATGCCGGCCTTGGACGCCGAGTAGGCGGTGCGGGCCATCATCGGTTCGTGCGCCGCGGACGACGAGATGAACACGAACCGCGAACCCGCACGCATCTTTGGCAGCGCGGCGGAGGTGACCACGAAGCACGAGTCCAGGTTGGCCGAGATGATGGTCCGCCACTGCTCGAACGTCTGCTTGCGCGCGTACGTTCCGCCCAGCGTGCCCGCGGCGTGGACGACCAGGTCGATGCTTTCCAAAGCGCTTGTGGCCGCGACGAATCCGTCCGGATCCGAGGCGTCGGCCACCAGGTGACGCGCGCCGATCTCCTGGGCGGCGGCACGCAACGGAGCCTCGCGACGCGCGGCCAGCACCACGTCGTAACCCAGCTCGACCAACTTGCGACCGCACGCCTTGCCGATCCCGCCGCTGCCGCCGGTGACCAATGCGGTTCTCAAGGGGCGCCTCTTAGGGTTGCCGGAAATCCCGCGTCCGCGACAAAGCCTGCGGCGACAGCGCGTGGATACGTTGGTCGTGCCGATCCGAGAGCACGTAGGTCTGCGTGTCGGCGAGATGGCGACCCGCGATGCGGCGCGCCCTGTCGACGTCGCCCTCCGCGATGGTCTCGGTCAGCTTGACATGCGTGCCGAGGACGGCGCGGCGTTGAGCCAGCGAGGGGTAGGTGCCCCGGGCCGCGCTCTCGTCCGCCCACTGTTGTTCGTGGCTGGTCCACAGCGTCTCCAAGCTGCCGACCACCGCGATGATGGTGTGGTTTCCGCAACCGCGCACCACGAGATCGTGGAATTCCCGGCCGATTTCGGTGAACAGCGCGCCGTCCTCGATGTTTTCGGCCATGGCGTCGTTCACCCTGTTGAGCTCTGGAACCAGCGTGTCCGCGCGGTCCGGCCGCCGGGCGGCCAGCGCGGCGCACGCGGGCTCGAGTTCCTGCAACGCCATACCGAGGTCGGCGACCGCGACCGACTCGCTTTGCAGCAAGAGCCCGAGCATGTACGCGGCGCTGGTCTTCGCCGGCGCGTGCACGACCGCGCCGCCGCGATTACCCCGCCGGACCGAAACCAGGCCCTCGGTCTCGAGGATGCGCAGCGCTTCGCGCAGCGAAACCAAACTCACGTTGAACTGCTCGACGAGGACCTCTTGGCGCGGCAGGAGGTCGCCGTCCGCCAGGTCGCCGTTGATGATCTGGCGGCGCAATTCGTCGGCTACGATCTCAGCGATCCGCGGCGCCGACAATCGGCGACGGGCGTCGCGCCCAATTCCCAAGTCGGTCATCCGATCCTCGAAACCAATCAACTCGCTGGCTTAGCTATTTTAGCAGTAATGGTATAAATAGCTTCTTCGATCGCGTGTCGATCGGGAGGGCGGGTGTAAGTGAGCGAGCGGTCCGACAGCCGGCCCACACCGCTGCACGACCTGTGTGTCGTCGAGATCAGTGACCGGATCGCCGGCAGCTACTGCGGGAAGCTGCTGGCCGATGCCGGGGCGCAGGTGCGCAAAATCGAACCGCCGCAGGGTGATTGGCTCCGCCACTACTCCGCGACGCGGTCACCGGTGCCGGACGGGCAGAGCTCGCCGTTTTTCGCGTATCTCAGCGCAGGCAAGCGCAGCATCACGTGCCCGCCCGGCTCCTCGCGGTTTTCCGCGGAACTCGCCGCGGCGGACGTGGTGGTGCTCACGGCCGGGCGCGAGCGGGCCGCGTCGCTGGGCGTCGACCCGCAGCTGCTGCTGGCCGCGGCTCCGGGCGCGATCATCGTCACGATCTCCGACTTCGGCTGGACCGGACCGTACGCCGGGCGAGCCGCCAGCGAATTCACCCTGCAGGCGTGGGCGGGCTCGCCCGGCTTCCGGGGTGATCCCGCCGGGCCGCCGATCTCCATCGGCGGCGACCTAGGGGAGTACATGGGCGGCGTGTATGCCGCGTTCGGCGTGCTGGCCGTGCGCCGCCGCGTCGAACGCGGCGGACCCGGCGAGCACCTCGACCTGTCCATGCTCGAGGCCCTGACCGCGATGCAGAGCAGCGAATGGCTGCACTCTCAGCTGCTCCGCGTGCCGCCGGTTCGCCGCACGCTGGAAGTCCCGTCGATCGAGCCCGCCAAGGACGGCTACGTCGGGATCACCATGGTCACCGGCCAGCAATGGCTCGACTTCGTCGCGATGGTCGAGTGCCCGCAGCTGGAGGAGATCGAACAGCTCCGCTTCCAGATCGGCCGGTGGGCCTACCGCGACCTGATCCGCGAACAGATCGGCCCCTGGCTGGCTGAACGGACCGTCGAGGAGATCGTCGAGCTCGGCCAACTGTTCCGGTTGCCCATCGCGGCGCTCGGCAACGGCTCCACGATCCGAGAGATGGAGTACGTGACGCAGCGCGGCGCCTTCGTGGCCAACCCCGCCGGCTTTCACCAGCCGCGAGCGCCGTGGCTGATGTCGGAGTGCGCGCCCGCCCCACCGCGCGTAGCCCCCGCCCTGGGCGAGGCTGACGATGAAAACGCTCCGCTTCCAAGAGAAATGGCCGTGGTGTCGCCGGCGACGGATCTTCCCCTGTCCGGTGTGCGCATCGTCGACCTGACTGCGTTCTGGGCCGGTCCCGCGGCGACCCACCTGCTGGCCGCGTTCGGCGCCGACGTCGTCAAGGTCGAATCGATACAGCGGCCCGACGGCATCCGCTACTCGGGCGGCATGCGCACCGACGTCGACGATTGGTGGGAATACGGTTGGGTCTTCCACGCCATGAACACCAACAAGCGTTCGGTGACATTGGATTTGGGATCCGAAGACGGGCGGCGCCTGTTCACCGAGCTGGCCGCCGGCGCAGACGTGGTGATCGAGAACTTCTCACCCCGGGTGATGGAGCAATTCGGCCTGACCGCCGACGTGCTGCTGGACGTCAACCCCAAGCTCGTAGTCGCCCGCATGCCCGCCTTCGGGCTGGACGGCCCGTGGCGGGACCGGGTCGGATTCGCCCCCACCATGGAGCAGATCGCCGGCCTGGCGTGGGTGACCGGACTGCCCGACACCCCGCCTGTCACGCCGCGCGGGGCATGCGACCCGCTGGCCGGCGTGCACGCCGCCTTCGCCGTGCTGGCCGCGCTGAACTTCGCCGACCGCACCGGATCGGGCCAGCTCGTCGAGCTGCCGATGCTGGAAACGGTGCTGAACGCCACCGCGATACAGGCGATCGAGTCGGAGGTCTTCGGGACGACGCTGACCCGGCGGGGTAACCGCGGTTTCGGCGATGCGATCCAGAACATCTACCGCTGCGCCGGGGAGGACGACTGGATCGCGGTCACCGTGCGCGACGACCGGCAGTGGCATGCGCTGGTCGAGTTGATGGATCGACCGGCGTGGTGTGACGAGCAGCTGTCCACCGTCACGGGGCGGTGTCAGCGGGCCGACGACCTCGATCGCCGGCTAGCGGAGTGGTTCGGCCGGCAACCGCGTGACCCGACGGTGGAGCGCTTGGCAGCCGCGGGCATACCCGCCGCTCCGGTCGTGTCGCCGTCGCTGGTCACCGACAATCTCCAACTGCGCCACCGGGGCTTCCTGGAGACGCTGCACCACCCCAGCACCGGCGCGGGCTTGTACCCCTGCCCACCGTTCGCGCGGCTTTCCGGCCAGGACAGCTGGCTGTTGCGACCACCGCCGCGGTTGGGCGAGCACAATGAGGACGTGCTGCGTGATCGGTGCGGGCTGACCGACGAAGAACTGACGCGCCTCGCGAGCAGCGGGGTGATCGGGACCCGACCCAAGGGCCTCTAGAGAAGTGGAGGGCATCTGATGCGCGTGACGGTTGACGAAAACCTTTGTGAGGCCAACGGTTTCTGCGAATCGCTGGCGCCGGAAGTCTTCGAGCTGGGCGACGAGGACGTGGTGCAGATCGCGGACGGACCCGTGCCGCCGCGGCTCGAGATCGACGTGCGGGCCGCGGTGGACCAGTGCCCCAAGGCCGCGCTGCGGCTGATCGACTGACCTGGCGGCTAGCGCCGCTCGGTCAGCGAGATCGACATCTCGTCGTAGATCGACATGTTGGTCATCAGGTTCGGATAAGCCACCGTGGCCGGCCCGATCTCGATCTCGTCGCAGCGCAGCAACAGCTCGTCGAAGACCGCGCGAAGTTCCGCCCGCGCGAGCATCGCGCCGAGGCAATGGTGCGGTCCCCCGCCACCGAAGGCCACGTGCGGGTTGGGTTGACGGCCGATGTCGAAGGTGAATGGCGAGGAGAAGACCTCCTCGTCACGGTTCGCCGACCGCAGCATCGACACCACCCGCTCGCCCTTGGCGATGTGCTGGCCGTCCATCTCCACGTCGACCTTCGCGGTGCGCGTCCAATAGGCCACCGGTGACGCCCAGCGCAACACCTCCTCGATCGCGGTCGGGCGCAGGCCCTCGTCCGTCCGATAGCGTTCGATCTGCTCGGGGTTGGCGAGAAAGGCCTGCAGCCCGATCGCGAGTGCGTTCTTGGTGGTGTCGCTGCCGGCGAAAGCCAGGACGAAGAAGAAGAATTCGAGTTCGTTGGGGGGCAACCTGAATTCCACACCGTCGTCGCCGGTGATCACCGCCGACGCCAGGGTGCTCCAGATGTCATCGGTCGGGTTACGCCGCTTCTCGGCGGTCAGCTCCATGGCGTAGTCGAAGACCGAGGCGAAGAGCTCGAGTTCCACCTGCCCGGTCGGACGGGCTTCGGGCGCAAGCGCCTTCAGGATGCGGTCGAAGAGGTCGAATACGCGCGGTCGGTCCTGATCGGGGATGCCGATGATGTCGCCGATCACGGTCATCGGCAATGCGTCGGCGACGTCGGAGATCCAGTCGCCGCCGCCCGCGGCGAGCAGGTCGTCGATCATCCGCGCCGCGCGCGCCCGGATGCCGTCCTCCAGCTTTGCGATCGCTCGCGGATTGAACGCATTTGAGATGAGTTTGCGGCGTTTGTTCAGGTCCGGGGGGTCCAGCGTGATGATCGTTGGCGACGACGAGAACATCGCGACCGGCTGAATCAGCGGCCCGTCGGCCGCGGTGAACGACTCGGTGTCGCGGTGCAGGCGAACGGCGTGCCGGTGTCGGGTCGCCACCCAGAAATCGCGGTGCACCGTCTTGGCCACGCCGGGGGTCAGTTCGTGCCTGAACAGTGGCGTGTTGCGCCGCAGGTCAGCGAACAGGTCGTCGGGAAACCCGTTGCGCCACAGGGCGAAGTCGGAAAGGTCCACCGCCGCAGCCGTCATCTTCAAACCCCGCTCTGTCGGACGCGTTGGCGCCGCGTTGACGTTCAATGCTTAAAATAGTAAAAATAGACCTTGTCGTCGAACCGCGGTGATCGAAGGGCGGCCCAGTTGCGCTCGGCTCGCCTGGGCAGGGCGGGATATGGAGAGCTCGTGACGCATACAATTTCGGACCCGGCTTCGGATCCGGCGGGAGATCCCTCGGAACGCGAGTTCGGACAGGCCGGCATCGCGCTGTCGACCTATCGGTTCCCGACCGGTTGGTTCATCGTGGCATTCGGCTCCGACCTGGCCGCCGGGGCGGTCAAGCGGGCGCACTACTTCGGTGAGGAACTCGTCATCTTCCGCACCGAGTCCGGCCAGGTGCACGTGATGGACGCTTATTGCCAACACCTCGGCGCCAACCTGGGCGTCGGCGGCACGGTGGAAGGCGACAACATCGTCTGCCCCTGGCATGGCTGGCGCTGGCGGGGTGACGGCACGAATGCGCTGATTCCCTACAGCAAGATCGGTTGCAAGAACAACGTCCGCATCCGCACCTACCCGACCGTGGAGTGGTACGGCTTCATCCTCGCCTGGCACGAGCGGCACGGGCGGGCACCGTACTGGCAGCCGCCGGTGCTGCCCGAACTGGAAACCAACGAGTATTACCCGCTGCACCCGCACACGCAGATGCTCAACCGGGTGAAGGTGCACCCGCAGATGATCATCGAGAACGCCGCCGACCCGTACCACGTGCAATACGTGCACAAGGCCGCCAATCCCGCCACCACCGCGTCGTTCGAGGTCTCCGGGTATCACCTGCACGCGACCGTCAACGCCCATTTCGGCGGCGGGCGCGCGTCGACCTGGCTGACCCCCAACGGGCCGGTCGACGCCAAGATCATCTACGACAACTACTCCCTGGGGCTGGGGGTGGTCCGCTTCCCGAGCGAGCTGGTGGCCACCGTGCAGGTCACGGGGCAAACGCCGGTCGACGAGGACTACACCGACTACTTCTACACACAGGCGTCGGTCCGCGAGCCCGGCGATACGGGCGACGTGCCGACCGGTCGCGCGGCCAAATTCCTGGCGCTGCAGCAAGAAGTCATCAAACAGGACTTCTTCACGTGGGAGAACATGAAGTACCTGGAGAAGCCGAACCTGGCTCCCGAAGAGGCGCACGACTATGCGGCCCTTCGCCGGTG
>NZ_LZJB01000194.1:0-11550 GCF_001666895.1 Mycobacterium sp. E3298 | reverse complement strand
GCGTCGCAACGGCGCCGCCGACGACCCCTTCATCCGCGAGCGGCTGACCCGCGCGTGGACCGGGTTGCGCGCGATGCGCAGCTACGCGTTGGCCACCATGGACGTCGAAGGAGGCGGCCAGGCCGCCGGGAAAGATAACGTGTCGAAGTTGTTGTGGGCCAATTGGCATCGCGCGCTGGGGGAGCTGGCGATGGACGTGATCGGCAAGCCGGGGCTGACCCTGTCCGACGGTGAATTCGACGAATGGCAGCGACTGTTCCTGTTCACCCGCGCCGACACCATCTACGGCGGATCCAACGAGATCCAGCGCAACATCATCGCCGAGCGCGTGCTCGGCCTGCCCCGGGAGGTAAAGGGATGAGCCTGTCCGAAGCTCCGAAAGAGGTTGCCGGGCATGGGCTTTTGCAGGGCAAGGTCGTCGTCGTCACCGCGGCGGCGGGCACCGGCATCGGCTCGGCGACCGCGAAGCGGGCGCTGGCCGAGGGTGCCGACGTCGTGGTGTCCGACCACCACGAGCGCCGGCTGGGGGAGACCGTCGAGGAGCTGTCCGCGCTGGGCCTGGGCCGGGTCGAGAGCGTGCTGTGCGACGTGACGTCCACCGCGCAGGTGGACGCGCTGATCGCGTCGACAACGGCCCGGATGGGCCGGCTCGACGTGCTGGTCAACAACGCCGGGCTGGGCGGTCAGACCCCGGTGGTGGACATGACCGACGACGAGTGGGACCGCGTCCTGGACGTCACCCTGTCGTCGGTGTTCCGGGCCACCCGGGCGGCGCTGCGCTACTTCCGCGAGGCCGCGCACGGGGGCGTGATCGTCAACAACGCAAGCGTCTTGGGCTGGCGGGCACAGCACTCGCAGTCGCACTACGCGGCCGCCAAGGCGGGGGTGATGGCCTTGACCCGTTGCAGCGCAATCGAAGCGGTCGAATACGGGGTGCGGATCAACGCCGTGTCGCCGAGCATCGCCCGGCACAAGTTCCTCGACAAGACCACCTCGGCCGACCTGCTGGACCGGCTGTCCGCGGGCGAAGCGTTCGGGCGGGCCGCCGAGCCGTGGGAGGTGGCCGCCACCATCGCGTTCCTGGCCAGCGACTACTCCAGCTACCTCACCGGCGAGGTCATCTCGGTGTCCAGTCAGCATCCGTGATCGGATCGCTGGCCAAGCAAGCGCTTGGTTGATATCCTGGCCGGGTGGATCGAGTGGCCGGTCAGGCGAACAGCCGCCGCGACGAGTTGTTGGACCTCGCCGCGACGATGTTCGCCGAGCGCGGCCTGCGTGCCACCACCGTGCGCGACATCGCCGACAGCGCCGGGATCCTGTCCGGCAGCCTCTATCACCACTTCTCCTCCAAAGAGGAGATGGTCGACGAGCTGCTGCGCAGCTTCCTGGACTGGTTGTTCGCCCGCTACCGCGAGATCGTGGACAGCGAGGCCAACCCGCTCGAGCGGCTCAAGGGGCTGTTCATGGCGTCGTTCGAGGCCATCGAGCATCGGCACGCGCAGGTCGTCATCTATCAGGACGAAGCCCAACGGTTGTTGTCGCAACCCCGGTTCTCCTACATCGAGGACATGAACCGGCAGCAACGCAAGATGTGGGTCGAGGTGATCAACCAGGGCATCGACGAGGGCTACTTCCAGCCCGACCTCAACGTCGACCTCGTCTACCGTTTCATTCGTGACACCACCTGGGTGTCGGTGCGCTGGTATCAGCCCGGCGGACCGCTGACCGCGAACCAGGTTGGCGAGCAATATCTCGCCATCGTTCTTGGCGGAATTACCAAGGAAGGGAACTGAACTATGGCTGAGGCGTACGTCATTGACGCTGTGCGCACCGCGGTTGGCAAGCGGGGCGGCTCGCTGTCCGGCATACATCCCGTCGACCTCGGCGCGCTCGGATGGCGCGGACTGCTCGACCGGGTCGACGTCGACCCCGCCGCCGTCGAGGACGTGATCGCCGGCTGCGTCGACGCCATCGGCGCGCAGGCGGGCAACATCGCCCGGCTCTCGTGGCTGGCCGCGGGCTATCCCGAGGAGGTGCCCGGCGTCACCGTGGACCGGCAGTGCGGCTCCAGCCAGCAGGCGATTTCCTTTGGCGCACAGGCGATCATGGCCGGCACCGCGGACCTCATCGTGGCAGGCGGCGTGCAGAACATGAGCCAGATCCCGATCTCGTCGGCGATGACGGTCGGCGAGCAGTTCGGGTTCACCTCGCCGACCAACGAATCCAAGCAGTGGCTGCACCGCTACGGCGACCAGGAGATCTCGCAGTTCCGCGGATCGGAGCTGATCGCCGAGAAGTGGAACCTGTCGCGCGAGGAGATGGAGCGCTACGCGCTGACCAGCCACGAGCGCGCGTTCGCCGCGATCCGCGCCGGTCACTTCGACAACGAAATCATCACCGTCGAAACGGAATCCGGGCCGTTCCGGGTGGACGAGGGTCCGCGCGAGTCGTCGCTGGAGAAGATGGCCGGCCTCAAGACCCTCGTCGAGGGCGGCCGGTTGACGGCGGCGATGGCCAGCCAGATCTCCGACGGAGCGAGCGCGGTGCTGCTGGCCTCCGAGCAGGCGGTCAAGGACCACAACCTGACGCCGCGGGCCCGCATCCACCACATCAGCGCCCGCGCCGCCGACCCGGTTTTCATGCTGACCGGTCCGATCCCGGCCACCCGCTACGCGCTGGAAAAGACCGGGCTGTCCATCGACGACATCGACACCGTCGAGATCAACGAGGCGTTCGCGCCGGTGGTTCTGGCCTGGCTCAAGGAGATCAAGGCCGACCCCGAGAAGGTCAACCCCAACGGCGGTGCGATCGCGCTCGGTCACCCACTGGGCGCCACCGGCGCCAAGCTGTTCGCCACCATGCTCAACGAACTCGAGCGCGTCGGCGGCCGCTATGGCCTGCAGACGATGTGCGAGGGCGGGGGCACCGCGAACGTCACCATCATCGAGCGGCTGTAAACCATTGCGCCGAGCCGGTATTCGGCGCGGTGTTCGACATTACGGGGTCGCCAGCACCAGGCCGATCCCGCCGAGGGCCAACAGCCAACTGGTGAAGCTGCCGACCAAGAAGTACTCGGTCACCTCGTCGATCCCGACGTCGCCGTTGCGGCCTTGCTGGGCGTTCAACTCCGGGAACCGGATGATGCCCTTGGCGGCGACGACCGCGCTGGCGGCGGCCACCTGCCCGCCGACACCCAGGCTCAAGATCAGTAGCCGTTCCATCGGGCCCAACAGCCGCCCGCCCTTGAGCTTGTCCGATGGTTGCGGTTCGCCGACCGGCCGTACCGCTCCCACGGAACCGAGCACCAGGCGCACGAGCTGGTTCGCGGTCGCGAATTGCACCAGCACCACGCCGACAACCATGAGCAGCCGAGTGGGCGTGACATGGCCGAGCGGCAAGTGCACCCAGCTCACCCACCGCGCGATGCCGCCGTTGACCGTCGACGACCATCCGGACAGCAACGTCAACAGCGCCAGCGTTGCGGCGAACACCGCCAGCGGCGCGCCCTGGTGGCCGCCGCTACGTTCGCTGCGCGCGCAGAGCCCTTCCCATGCGACGACCGACGCGGCGGCCAGGACGAGCAGCGGGATGTCGCCGGCATGCCGCAGGGCGCCCAGGACCAAGAACACCGCCACCGCGGCGGGTCCGACCGCCAGCGAGACCCACATCGGGCGGAACGCCCGCCGACACAGGTCGGCGATGCCGAGCGCCGTGAGCAGGACGGCGACGGCGCTCACGGCAGACCCCGCAGGTAGTGGCTGGCAAGGACGATGAGATCCAAACCGTCACGGCTCGAGCGCTGCGAGACCGCCGACGGGCTGATCCCCTCGGCGGCCGCGAGGTCCCTTTTGGTCCGGCCGGCCATCAATCCCCTCACAATCCGCAACGATCTCTCATCGAGCGATCCAAGCAGATGGTCCCGACAAATCAGGGCGGCGTTGACCGCGGCGACGTCGGTGCGCGTCTCCGCGGCCGCCCGAAACGTCGTGCGCACCAGCGAGAAGCCGGGCTGCCGCTGCGCCTCCGCCGTCTGCTGGATGGCCTCCCTCGCGGCCCACCACCCGGGCCCGTCCTGGATTCCCGCGTCGGCGTCGAGGACGGTCACCGCGCCCCATCCGAGCCCGAAGCGGACGTCGACCTCGGGCGCAAGTAACAGCCGCACGGTCAACGCCGCGTCGATCGCACCGCCCAGGGCGGGGTAGCTGCCCTGGAACTCATCCCCCACGGTGAAGGACGGCGGGTCGATGGCGCCGTTCGCGACCTGGCCCAGCGCGGAGGCGACACGTCGATGCAGGGCCGGCCGGTCGCCGGCACGCCGGGACCCCACCACGTCGCCGATCAGCGTCGCCCGCATTGAAGGTGTAGTCTTCACCCTTGCCATATGAAGATTATAGCTTCATTTCACCGATATTCAGATCATAGCTTAACCCGCGCGCGTACGGTCGAGGCGCCGTTCAGTTCGCCGGCTGGTCTTTGACCCTGAGGTAACCCGCTATGCCGACCCGTTCGAAGGTGCGGCGGCGGGAAGCCGATAGCAGGGGGAGGGCGTCCGCCGCGTCGATGATCTCGGGGTGGACCACCGGATATGTCTCGCCCTGGGACGCGATGGTCGCGCGTCCCGCGGCGCGCACGTTCTGCAGCCAATCCACGTCTGTGCCGTAGGGCAGCGGTATGACGAAGCCGTCGTCGATGCGCTCGGCGACGACCGGTGTGGTGTACGCCTTGCCCGACCGCCGTCCGGTGTGCTCTATCGCCGCCGCATACCAGTTCTTGCGGCCGGCCAGCCGCAGCATGAGCGGGTTGAGCAGGTATCTGTTGGAGGTTCGGACCGCGTTCAAGAGCGGGGTCGGCCAGGTTTCCGGTGCCAGCGTCATCATCCCTCCAGGGTGACGTGGCGTCGCGGCCGCGGCCAGGGTCTTTAGTCGCCCGCTTCGACGAGCGCAGACGCCGCCTTCAGGTGTGCGATCGCGTCGCGCACAACCGAGTCGATCAGCTCGGCGCATGACGGCAGGTCCTCCAGGATGCCGGCCACCTGTCCGGAGGCGAGCACCCCGGCGTCGGTGTTGCCTTCGACCAGGCCGGCCTTCAGCAGCATCGGGGTGTTGGCCGCCATCACCACCTGGGACCAGGTCAGCTCCTTGCCGTGGCGCATCGCCAGGCCGTCGCGGATCATCGACCGCCAGGTCATCTGCGACATGTGTTTGAACTTTGCCGCGTTGCGCACGGCCGCGGTGAGACCCCTTACCGGTGAACCGCTTTCGAGCCTCTCTACCAGGCCGGTGCGCAGCACGCGGTGCGGCATGCCGTCGACGCGCGTGGTGACCACCGTGCCGTCGAGCGCCGCCTCCAGGTAGCGCCGCTTGACCTCGTCGGGCACCGTCGAGTCGGAGGTCAGCAGGAAGCGCGTGCCCATCGCCACGCCGGCCGCCCCGTAGCTCAGCGCGGCCGCGAGCCCGCGCCCGTCGAAGAAGCCCCCCGCGGCGATCACGGGGATCCCGGTGCCCTGCACGGCATCCAGCACCGACGGCAGCAGCAGCGTCGTGGCCACGGGTCCGGTGTGTCCACCACCCTCGCCGCCCTGCACGATCATCGCGTCGGCGCCCCAGGCCGCCACCTTTTTAGCGTGCTTGGCGGCACCGATCGACGGAATCACCACCGCGCCCGCGTCTTTCAGCCGGGCGATCAGCTCCTGCTTGGGCGCCAGGGCGAAGGACGCCACCTTCACGCCCTCGCGGATCATCAGATCGACGCGGTCGCCGGCGTCCGCGGCGTCGGCGCGGATGTTCACCCCGAACGGCTTGTCGGTGGCGGCCTTGACCTTGCCGATGGCCGTCGCTAATTCGTCCAGCGTCATGGTGGCCGAGGCCAGGATGCCCAGCCCGCCCGCGTTGGCCGTGGCGGCCACCAGTCGCGCGCCGGCCACCCAGCCCATCCCGGTTTGCACCACCGGGTGCTCGACACCGACCAGCTCGGTCAGCGGCGTGCGCAGCCTGTTCAACGTATCTCCCTGTCGCGCAGCGACTTCGGATCGATGACCTCGCGGATCAGCCGGAGTTCCTCGTCGGTCGGCTGCCTGGTCTCTTCCGCCTCGTCCACGCCGTGCACCTCGAACGACGTGGACTCGCGGACGTCGTCGGGCGAGACCCCGGGATGCAGGGACACCGCGCGCATGGTGTGGTCCGGACCGCCGAAGTCGAACACCCCCAGGTTGGACACGACGCGGTGGGTGTTGGCGAAGCGGAACGCCGGGTTGTCCGGATCCACCTTGTCCCAGCCGATGCCGCAGATCACGTCGACCGTCTCGCAGAACACCCGCTTCGAATGGTTGCCCACCCAGTAACTGGTCGCGTGGTTGATCGCGTTGCCGGGCGCTCCCCGCAGGCCGAACATCTGGCGGGTCGGGTGTTGCAGCGGGCCGAACGCCGAGATGTTCTGATTGCCAAAGCGGTCAACCTGATTGGCGCCCATCACCACGTGCCGCCGGCCCCAGGCCAGTGTCTCGAACACCCGGCCGAACGGCATCCAGCCCTCGACGGGTCCGGTCTTGCCCAGGGCCGGGGTGTCCGCCAGCAGTTGCGCCTCGCCGTCGGTCAGCAGGATGTCCGGTGAAAAAGTCAATCGCGCCAGCCGCGCCCCGACCGAGGCCATGTTCGTCATCGGGCTGACCATGATTTCGCCCGAGTTCCTGAATAGCTCGGCGCACGCGACCGCGCACACCTCGGCGCGGGTGGTGCTCATTTGGCCGCCTCCTCTGCGAATGCGCGGACCGCCGCCTGGTAATCGTCCTCGCTGCCCGACAGGTAGGTCTGGACGAACTTCTGCCAGCCCTCTTCGGTCGAGGCGGCCTCGGCGTAATGCCGCTGGAATTTCTCGTCGCGACCGTAATCCGGTGCCGCGGTGGTGAAGTGTGCGCCGCCGGGGGCCTCCACGACGGAGTCGACCATCATCCGATTCACCAGCAGGGCCTGGGGGGGAACGGCTTTGACCAGCTCCTCGGTGGAGACGACGCGCTCCACCGACAGGAAGCGCTTGTCGGCGGCCATCAGGAAGAGGTCGTCGAAGTACGGATCGATCCCCGTGTAGGCCGCATTGCCGCGGCTGTCACCGAGATTGAGGTGCACGAAGGCCGCGTCCAGGCGCAGCGCCGGCATGGCGATCAGCGTCTCGTGCCCGCCCTCCGGCGCGGGGTACGGGCTGGTCACGGTCTGCAGCTCGCCCTCCCAAAAGTCGGGGACCGAGCTGCCCAGCCCGGCCCGAATCGGCAGGAACGGCAGGCGTTGCGAGGCGGCTTGCAGGCCGCAGCGCAGCATGCCCTCGTCCATTTCCCGGGCCTCGATCGCGCCGCTGGTGCGGGCCTTGGCGAACCAGGGGTCGTAGAACGGCGGGGAATCCAGGGAGACGAACCCGTAGTAGACGCGCTTGACCTTGCCGGCCGAGCACAGCAACCCCAGGTCTGGTCCGCCGTAGGTGACCACCGTGAGGTCCGTGACGTCGGACCGCAACATGGCGCGCACGAACGCCATCGGCTTGCGCCGCGAGCCCCAGCCGCCGATGCCGACCGTCATGCCGCTGCGCAGCTGCGCGACGGCCTCGTCGAGGGTGGTTCTCTTGTCGGTCACTATGCGCCGCTCCTCATCACTTCGTTCTGCATCGTCGCCGGCGGCTAAGGCTTCTCACGCTTCGTGGTACCGGCGAACGCGTCGCGGTGCTCATCGGCGACGCCGGCCAGGTTGAGCTCGAACGTAAAGCCTTGCTCCATGCGGTAACTCGAATTGACGCGCTGCACGTCGATCAGGTTGAGCGCCTCCTTGGCCGCGCGGATGACCCGGGTGTCCTTGGCGGCGATGTCGCGGGCCACCTTCAATGCGGCCTCATCCAGCTCGTCGCGCGGCACCACCTCGTGCACCGAACCGAAATGGTGCAGGGTGGCGGCGTCGACGGTCGCGGCGGTGAAGAACAGCCGCCGCATCATGTGCTGCGGCACCAGCCGCGACAGGTGGGTGGCCGCCCCGAGCGCACCGCGCTCGACCTCCGGCAGCCCGAAGGTGGCGTCCTCGGAGGCCACGATGACGTCGGAGTTGCCGACCAGGCCGATGCCGCCGCCGACGCAGAAGCCGTTCACGGCCGCGACGACGGGCACCGCGCACTCGTAGACCGCCCGGAAGGCGGCGAAGCAACCGCGGTTTGCGTCGATCAGCGCGGTGAATCCCTCGGTGCGCTGCATCTCCTTGATGTCGACCCCGGCGTTGAAGCCGCGGCCCTCCGCCCGCAGGATGACCACGTGGGTCTCGGGGTCTTGGCCGGCGGCCGTGATGGCGTCGGCCAGTTCGAACCAGCCGCGCGACGGGATGGCGTTGACCGGGGGAAAGTCGACGGTGACCGCGACGATGCCCGGTTCGGTGGTGGTGGATGTGATGGGCAAGGCGCCACTTCCTCGTGGGGTAACTACCTAAGCAAGCACTTGCTTGGTACGCTAGCACAGTGACTCGCGCCGAAGCATCCGACGCCGTGAACTTGGGGCTGGCCGGGCGGGTGGTTCTGGTAACCGGCGGGGTCCGGGGGGTGGGCGCCGGCATCAGCTCGGTGTTCGCCGGGCAGGGCGCGACGGTCATCACCTGCGCACGGCGGGCCGTCGAGGGCCTGCCGTACGAGTTCCATTCCTGCGACGTCCGCGACGACGACGCCGTGAAGGCGCTCATCGACACCATCGTCGACAGGCACGGCCGGCTCGACGTCGTGGTCAACAACGCCGGCGGTTCGCCGTACGTGCTGACCGCGGAGTCCAGCGCGAAGTTCAACCGCAAGATCATCGAACTCAACCTCATTGGCGCACTGTCGGTTTCCCAACACGCGAACGAGAAGATGCAGAACCAGGACCGCGGCGGGTCGATCATCAACATCTGCAGTCTGTCCGGTCGACGGCCATCGCCCGGCACCGGCGCCTACGGGGCGGCCAAGGCCGGCCTGGAAAGCCTCACACAGACCCTGGCGGTGGAATGGGGGCCGAAGGTCCGGGTGAACTCCTGTGTCGTCGGCATGGTCGAGACCGAGCAATCCGAGCTCTTCTACGGCGACGCCGAGTCCATCGCCGCAATCTCCAAGAACGTGCCGCTGGGCCGACTCGCCAAGCCCGACGACATCGGCTGGGCCGCAGCCTTTTTGGCATCGGACGCGGCGTCCTACATCAGCGGCGCGTCGCTCGAGGTGCACGGCGGGGGCGAGCCGCCGCACTACCTGGCCACAACGAACGCCGGCGCGATCAAGTAGAGGAGACACGAACAATGGGAGTGGTTGACGGCCGCGTGGTCATCGTCACCGGAGCGGGCGGCGGTATCGGTCGCGCGCATGCGCTCGCCTTCGCGGCCGAAGGTGCGCGCGTGGTGGTCAACGACATCGGCGTGGGCCTGGACGGCTCGCCGGCCGGGGGCGGCAGCGCCGCCCAGGGCGTGGTCGACGAAATCACCGCGGCCGGTGGGGAAGCCGTCGCCAACGGATCCAACGTCGCCGACTGGAACGAAGCGGCCGCCCTGATCCAGACCGCCGTCGACACCTTCGGCGGGCTGGACGTGTTGGTCAACAACGCCGGCATCGTCCGCGACAGGATGATGGCCAACACCAGCGAGGAGGAGTTCGACGCCGTTATCGCCGTACATCTCAAGGGCCACTTCGCCACCATGCGGCACGCGGCGTCGTACTGGCGCGGGTTGTCCAAAGAGGGCAAGGCCGTCGACGCGCGGATCGTCAACACCAGTTCGGGCGCCGGCCTGCAGGGCAGCGTCGGGCAAGGCAACTACAGCGCGGCCAAGGCCGGCATCGCGGCGATGACGCTGGTCGGCGCCGCCGAGATGGGCCGCTACGGCGTGACGGTCAACGCCATCGCGCCGTCGGCCCGCACCCGCATGACCGAGACGGTCTTCGCCGAGATGATGGCAACGCAGGACCAGGATTTCGACGCCATGGCGCCCGAGAACGTCTCGCCGCTGGTGGTGTGGCTGGGCAGCGCGGAATCCCGCGACGTGACCGGGAAGGTGTTCGAGGTCGAGGGCGGCAAGATCCGGGTCGCGGAGGGCTGGGCACACGGGCCGCAGATCGACAAGGGCGCAAGGTGGGATCCCGCGGAACTGGGGCCCGTCGTCGCCGACCTGCTCGCCAAGGCCCGCCCGCCGGTTCCCGTGTACGGGGCCTGATTCAGCTATCGGGCAACCGGATCCGGAGCGTTCCAGGGGAGCGACGATGATCCCCAATGCGTCAGCTCGTTCGCTTCCTCGTTCGCATACAGGTGACGCGGCGGTGTGGCGAAGGTCGCGTAGGGACGACAACGAATCACCAGTCTGTCTTCGCGCTCGGCCATTTCCCGGACGAACGGCCGGGCTTCCGCGCCCGCCTGCTGTCCGGACATGCGCCAGCCGACGGCCATCATGACGTCGACGGTGAGGTCGGGGTCTTTATCGACGACGGCGTCGGCGTATACCTGCAAGAAGGAGAACGGCCAGCGCTCGTCGAGCACACAAATGCTCACTTTCGGGTCCCGCGCCACCGCGTTCGCCTTCGCGCGTCCGGCCATGGTGGACACGAGCAGCTCGTCGTCATCGGTCGGGACGTAATACACGATCGACATGGCCGGGCCGTCATGGCGGCGGCGGTAACCGAAGACACACGTCCGGTGCGTGCGGACGAATTCTCGGCGCTCCGAGGGGAGCATGTCCCGGTCGGGCGGAGCAGTGAACGGCTCGGCGGCCGGGGGCAAGAGTCTCATTGAGTCCCTTTCAGTTTGGCGCGGGCGGCGTCGAGCTGACACCACGCGAATTTATGCCGGAACCAGCTTGAGCGGCAGGGCCTCGTGACGGCGGATGATGTTGTTCATCGCCCACTTCGGTGTTCCGGTGACCTCGATGCGGTCGACGCGCTCAATCAGGGCGCGCAGCATGGCCGACGTTTCCAGGCGCGCCAGACCTTGGCCGGCGCAGGCATGCGCTCCGTGACCGAAGCCGATTTGACGGCTGGCGTCGCGGCGGATGTCGAAGGCTTCGGGTTCCTCCCATTCGCGTTCGTCTCGGTTGGCAGAGGCGTACATCACAAGGGCGCGAGCACCGGACGGCATTGGCGTGCCGGCTATTTCAGTTTGGCTGGCCACCCAGCGCGCGAATGCGCGCAGCGGGGGCTCGTACCGGACCACTTCATTGACGGCGTTCGTCATGAGGCCCGGGTCCTCTTTCAGCAGCCGCCACTGCTCGGGGTGGCTGGCGAACAGGTGCAACGCGTTGGAGATGGCGCTCATGGTGGTGTCGATCGACGGCGCGAGATAGTCGACCATCAGCGGCGGACACTCGCGGTGCGACAGCTTGCCTTCGTCGGCGGCAAGCAGAAGCTCGTGTGCCATGCTGCCGTCGAGAACGGCCCGCTGGCGAACCACGCGGCGCGCGAACCGCAGCATTTGCAACGCGCGAGGCGTCGACTTGATCGCTTGCCAGTTCAGCGGGCCGAGGACATCGAAAGTGGCCCCGCCCCAGTCGATGAGGTGATGCCGACCATCCCGCGGCCAACCGATGA